>NZ_CP102845.1:2655000-2845000 GCF_013307435.2 Microvirga terrae | reverse complement strand
GATTCCGAACAACGCTAGCCCCCTTCGTATTACCGCGGCTGCTGGCACGAAGTTAGCCGGGGCTTCTTCTGCGGGTACCGTCATTATCGTCCCCACTGAAAGAGCTTTACAACCCTAAGGCCTTCATCACTCACGCGGCATGGCTGGATCAGGCTTGCGCCCATTGTCCAATATTCCCCACTGCTGCCTCCCGTAGGAGTTTGGGCCGTGTCTCAGTCCCAATGTGGCTGATCATCCTCTCAGACCAGCTACTGATCGTCGCCTTGGTGAGCCATTACCTCACCAACTAGCTAATCAGACGCGGGCCGATCCTTCAGCGATAAATCTTTCTGCTCTCGCACGTATCCGGTATTAGCCCAAGTTTCCCTGGGTTATTCCGAACTGAAGGGCACGTTCCCACGCGTTACTCACCCGTCTGCCACTCACCCCGAAGGATGCGTTCGACTTGCATGTGTTAAGCCTGCCGCCAGCGTTCGTTCTGAGCCAGGATCAAACTCTCAAGTTGAAGAATTTGATCTCGACTATGTCACTACGCAAATTGACAGAGCACCTCCATCTCCAGCGTTGCCACTGAAGCGGTGTACTCACCAAAGCATAGATCAGGTCGATGTTCATTCCATCCGGCCCCAAAGGACCGGCGCAAGGACACCGCCGCCTACGCTTCTCTTCCCTCTCAACAATGTCAAAGAGCACGTGCCTCGCCAGGGAGACACAAAAAGAACCTCAAGCCGTCCAGCCATCCCTCGCGGAAGGCGCAGACCTCGAAGCCTCCAGGCGACCAGTCCGTTGCCGAACCCCGCCGCCGATGAGACTGATTTAGTCCCTGTTCTTTCCCCTGTCAACCGCCCGCCGAAAGTTTTTTCAAGCTTTCGTACCCGCCGCTGAAGATCTGCCGGAACACTCGCAAGCCTCTCTCAAGTAAAGGCCAAGACATCCCGTTCGCAAAAACGCTGCCGCGCCTGCGTCAACCCCGCCGGAAGGCCAAAACCTCCCAGCCCATGCCGGAAAAAACCGCCAGAGGAGCCGCTCACCACGCCCGAAGACCCTTCGAACCCGCACCGCTCATGGCCCAGACCAGATCAAACCCAGCCCGTACACCCGACGACCCGCCCCAGGCCTGACGGCCTGAACCCTGGAAAATCCGTCCTGGTGGAAAAACCCCGCAAGAGCCCCGCTTCCGCAAAACACCCTCAAGGGAGGCGCTCATATAAACCCTCCCAGACACTTTGCAAGCGACTTCTTCAAAGGAACTGCCGCAAACAGCGACTGAAGGGAGGAGGCACCCTAGAGTAATATCGTTATGATGCGTCCAACTTCAAGGGACGTGCGACCTTAAAGGACACTGCATGACACGGTGTATGGTGGTGATTGGCCGCTGGTGGATCACGGCTGGGAATTGTTATGCTGCGGCCCTGAAGAGAGGTCATATTGTCAGATCAACAGTTCAACCCCGAGAGAACCGCCGAGCTTCTGGTTGACGCCGTTACCGATACGGCTTTCGTCGTGCTCGATCGCGATGGAACGGTCGAGAGTTGGAGCCGCGGCGCGGAGTACATCTATGGATGGAGCCGCGACGAGGTGATCGGGCGCTCCGCGTCCGTACTGTACAGTGCTGCAGACGGTTCCGAGGCGCTTCGTCACGACATCCTTGCGGCTCGCTCAACGGGGCGTCACAGGAGCCAGGGCCTTCGGCCACGCAAGGATGGATCGGTCTTCATGGCCCTGGCGACGTTGACGCCGCTCTCCGACGGCGAAGAGTGCGGCATTGCGATGATCACGCGCGACATCACGGCGTCGGTTGTCGCCGAGGAGGCGCTGAGAACGCGGGAGGCACATCTGCGATCGATCCTCGAGACTGTTCCAGACGCCATGGTGGTCATTGACGAACAAGCCCGCATCCAGTCCTTCAGCGCTACTGCGGTGCGTCTCTTCGGCTACGAGCCCGCCGAAGTGATCGGGGAGAACGTCAAGATCCTCATGCCGCCGCCATACCGTGAGCAACACGACGGCTACATGCTGCGGTACCGCAACACGGGCGAAAGGAGGATCATCGGAGTTGGACGCGTCGTCGTCGGGCAGCGCAAGGATGGTTCAACCTTTCCCATGGAACTGGCGGTCGGTGAGATGCATTCGGGAGGGATCCGCTATTTCACGGGCTTCATCCGCGACCTGACGGAGCGACAAAGGACGGAGACGCGCCTGCAGGAACTTCAATCCGAACTCGTTCACATGTCGCGTTTCACGGCTCTCGGAGAGATGGCCTCGACGTTAGCGCATGAAATTAACCAGCCTCTCACCGCGATCACTAACTATCTCAAGGGCTGCAGGAGAATCCTGGAGCGGATGGAGGGCGATGCGATTCCCATGCTGCGGGATGCGGTCAATGAGGCGGGCGAGCAGGCCTTGAGAGCCGGGCAGGTGATCCGCCACCTGCGCGAGTTCGTGGCCCGGGGCGAGAGCGAACGTCATCTGGAGAACCTGCCCAAGCTCATCGAGGAGGCAAGCGCTCTGTCCCTCGTGGGGGCGAAGGAACAAGGGGTTCGAGTTGTTTACGACTTCGATCCGGACGCTCCCTTCGTGCTTGCCGACCGGATCCAGATCCAGCAGGTTCTGCTGAACCTGATCCGAAACGCCATCGAAGCCATGCAGGAGACAGAGCGGCGAGAACTCCGGGTAGCCACCCGCACGGTCGATGCCGGGCATGTGGAGCTGAGCGTGGAGGATACCGGACCGGGTCTCGCGCCCGAGGTCGCAGCTCAGCTCTTCCAGCCCTTCGTCACGACCAAGAAGCACGGAATGGGCGTCGGTCTGTCGATCTGCCGTACGATCGTGGAGGCCCATGGCGGGAAGATCTGGGCCGAATCGGCGCCAGGAACGGGAACGGCATTCAGATTCACGTTGAGATTGGTCGGCAGGGAGGAGATGTCGCATGCAGAGTGATGTTGCGGTGCATGTGGTCGATGATGACGTGGCCGTCCGGAAGTCCCTGGCGTTCCTGCTCGCCTCGGAGGGCCTCCCGGTCCGCCTGCATGAATCGGCCTCGGCCTTTCTCGATGATGCGCCTGCCGTCGAGACGGGATGCATCGTGACGGATGTCCGCATGCCGGGGATCGACGGAATCGAACTGATCCGCCGGCTCAAGGCCCGCGGCGTTGCCCTGCCTGTCATCGTCATGACCGGCCACGCGGATGTGCCGATGGCCGTCGAAGCCATGAAGGAGGGGGCGGTCGACTTCCTGGAGAAGCCGTTCGGGGACGAGGTGTTCCTCGCTGCGGTTCGTTCCGCCTTGGTCCGTCAGGAGAAGAGCAGCCACCATGGACACCAGCTGGCCGAAATCCAGAGGCGCTTCGATGCCTTGTCCGAGCGGGAGCGGCAGGTGCTTGACGGTCTGGTCGCCGGAAAGGCCAACAAGGTGATCGCCTACGATCTCGGGATCAGCCCGCGGACAGTTGAGATCTACCGGGCCAATGTCATGGCCAAGATGCAGGCCAAGAGCCTGTCTGAACTCGTCCGTCTAGCCCTCCTGATCGAGGCCAAATAGTCCCTTAAGGGATATTCCTGAGTAGGGCGGCAGCCCACTTCGTGCATAATTTGCCATGTTGGCCAAATGTCATGCCCATTGGCCGGAACCGATGATTGCACAGGCGTTTGATGTCTCACCCTACGGGGCTGGTCATCGTCGTGGACGACGACGACGCGGTCAGAAACTCACTGAAGTTCGCCCTGGAGCTTGAGGGTCTGACCGTGCGGCTGTTCAAGGGCGGCGCGGAGCTTCTGGCCGCGTCGGATCTGCCGGAGGGCGGGTGCTACGTGATCGATTACAACATGCCGGGAATGACCGGAATCGAACTCGTCGGACACTTGCGGCAACGCCGAAATGACTGCCCGGCGATCCTCATCGCGTCCCAGATCAGCGACGATCTCAACCGTCGCGCAGCCCGATCGGGATTCCGGATCGTTCTAGAAAAGCCGCTGCATGACAGCGAGTTGCTCGACAGCATTCACGCAGCGCTCGCGTAAAATCGAGCCTGCTCATCGTCTGTGCTCCTGCGGCACTCTGTTCTGTTCGTTCTGGATCGACTTCCTCTCGAAAGCGTTCGGCCTCGCGACCTTGCAACCGCGAAGCTGAATGAGCTCGGGTTGGTTGAAGAGGAAGCTGAGGCGCTCGATATCCTAAGCTAAGCGTTCAGGCGCTCGAGCGCCGCCCTGTTGCTCAGCACCACGTGGCGAGCCGAGGGGAGCGCGATCATGCGCTGACGCTCGAGTTGCGTGAAGGACCGCGAGACGGTCTCGATGGTCAATCCGAGATGGTCAGCGATATCCGTGCGTGACATGGGAAGATCTAGAGCGTCTTCATCGGCCGTGCGCTCGGCCATATCGAGTAGGAAAGACGCAATCTTTTCCAGGGCCGATTTACGGCCGAGCAGGAGCATGTGGTTCTGGGCCCGGATCAGGGAGCGCATCATTCCCATCGTTATATCCCGGGCGAGTTGCGCATCGCTTCCGGTCATAGAGGCAAGATGGCTGCGGCGATAGGCGACGATGATGCAGTCGCCGACAGATTCCGCGCTGAACCGGTAGTCCTCGCCAGCCTCGATGCCGAAAATATCGCCTGCCAGATGAAAAGCATCAATTTGGCGCCGTCCGTCGCTGAGGAGCTTGGACGTGCGCACCACACCGGACAGCACCTTGTAGACGAAAGCGGCTCGGTTCCCCTCGGCGAAGATTTCCTCATCCTTGGCGAAGGACTGGACCGAGCCGACGCTGGAGGCCGCGGGCTCCGCTGGCTTGCGCAGGGGCGGAACTTCCAGGCTGAACAGAGGAAGAGTCGAAGAAGTGGCCTTATTGAGGAGCGCTGTCTGCATCGGACCCTCGCGAACTCGTGAACGTGACGATGCTCCATGGGTACCGCCGCCGAGGCGCGGCAAAAATTCAGGTCTGATACCTAAGGGGTTTTCCTTAGGTCGCCGTTCCGGTGACCCGGAGTCCGTCAAGGGGGCGCACCAGATGCTATGCGAAGATGCTCGCCGCCAGAGTTCCGAGGATTGCTCCCGTGAGCGCGGCGCCGTCGTGCAGGCCGAGGAGCCATCGCGGGAGCGAACCGTTCCTGTGGACCCAAAGCGTGGTCCCAAGGACGACCAGTGACCATCCGCCGCCGACGCAGGCCGCTCCGAGCGAAAAGCCGCTCGCATTCGTTGACAGCATGAATGCTGCTCCGCCGAACGCCAGCAGCAGGCCTCCTGTAACGGAGAGATGAACAGGGAGGGCCAGGCGGGGCAGGAACGCCAGGAGCAACGACGGAGCGTACATGGCCATCACATGCCAAGCTACGGCCCCGACGGCCGCTTCCGACGGCGCGCAGCCGATGACCGCGATTGGGGTTGCACCCATCAGTGCGGTCATCATGAACCATCCGACCGCACTGATCAGGGTCGGCGGCAGGAAGGCGCGCCATCCTGGCGTGCCGACGGCTTCGGTCTTGTGCTCGCGACGGCTTTGGTAAGGCAGAGAGGCGGTCGCCACCAGAGACGCCACATGGGCCACGGCAGCCGCAGCGGCCGTGCCGGCAAATACCCGCGGAGACGCCAGATCCTCCGCGACAACGGCAAGGGTCGGAGCGATAAGGCCCGCCAGGGTGGCTGCGCCGAACACGATCAAAACGGTGCCGGCTCCCTTGCCGCCGACAGGCACCGCGGCATGGCGATAGAACAGGCTGAAACCGCCAGCAATTCCAAGCCAGAACGAGCCGAGCACCAGGGCTCCGAAATGCATGGACGCAAGAGCAAAGACGAGCACGAGGCCCCCGGCGGCACCCAGACTCGCTCCGAGGGAGAAGGCGGCCCGCCGGCCGAACGAGTCGAGCAGGAACGAGGCGGGCAGGCTCGCAAGAGCCGCCCCGATATAGAAGGCCATATAGGGAAGCGCGACCAAGCCGTGGCTTGGTGCGAGGGCCAGCCCGGCCAAGGGCAGGATGCTGAGTGTCAGGATCTGCGCGAGAACCGAGAACGCGAAGCCTGCGGCCAGAGGGATCGTGCCGGAGCGGCCCTCGTTTGTCCGACCCAGCGTGCCCGGGTCACAGACGCATTCGAGCTGTCCCGCCCGGGGCATGGGGACTGAAACGATCATTTCCGGACATCGTCGTCGGACAGGACGCGCACGGCGGCTCCCTGCACATCGTCATACTGGCCACTTTTCAGCGACCACATGAAGGCAGCCAGACCGGACAGGCCCAGCAGGAGTGCCATCGGAACGAGATAGATCAGAACTTCCATGGCTCAGGCTCCTTGCGCTGCCGGACGGGGAGACGACGGGATCGGCTCGGTCTGCGGCGCGCCCGGCATGCGCCCGCGAGCCCGGAGGGCATTAAGGGTCACGATGGTCGAGGAGCCGGACATCGCGAGAGCGGCGACCAGCGGCGTGACGTAGCCGAGAAAGGCGAGCGGAACCGCGATCAGGTTGTACACGAGGGCAATGCCGAGATTCAGGCGCATCAGGCGGTGGGCCCGCCGGGCAATGTTGATGGTGTCCTGCACGGGCTTCAACATCTCGCCCAGGAAGACGGCATCGGCCTGTGTCTGGGTCAGATCGGCGGCGCTGATCGGCGAAAGCGACACGTGCGACGCGGCCAGGGCCGGCGCATCGTTGAGACCGTCCCCGACCATCAGCACCTTACGTCCTTCGGCCTTGAAAGCCTCGAGCGCATCGATCTTGTCGGTGGGTTTGCAGCCGCCGCGCCACCACTCGATCCCGAGGGCCGAGGCGACTGGCGCGACGGCCTCCGGTCGATCGCCCGACAGGATATAGCAATCGAGGCCAGATTCGCGCAGGCTTTGAACGACCGCGGCGGCATCCGGGCGAAGGGCCTGCCGCACGAGCAGAACAGCCTTCTTGCCACCCCAGGAGAATGCAATCGCGGACGCTGCCGGATCGGTAGAGGCGACCTGGGCCGCGAGATCATCCATCCCGCAGAAGGCCGGTCGGCCCAACCGCATCTCCTCGCCGTTGACAATGGCTCGAACGCCCTGACCGGGTTCTTCCATCACGCCATCATAGGGGCTGGCCTGAGCCATGCGGGCGATGGTGGCCGCCAGCGGGTGGTGGCTCGACAAGGCAAGACGACCGGCCGCTCCCAGCACGGTGGGATCGATATCGCCGGCGTTGACGATGCTCATACCCGGCATCGTCAGGGTTCCGGTCTTGTCGAACACGATGGTGTCGACCTTAGCCAGCCGCTCGAACACATCTCCCGTGTTGAGGAAGACGCCGGCGCGGAAGAGGGCTCCCGAGGCGACCACCTGGACCACCGGAACGGCGAGTGCCAGAGCGCAGGGACAGGTGATGATGAGCACCGCGACGGCGGTGATCAGCGCGTCGTGAACGGACGCCCCGGTGGCAATCCAGGTCAACGCCGTGAGGGCGGCTGCCGCATGCACGACCGGGGCGTAGACCTTCGCGACGCGGTCGGCCAGTCGCACATAGCGGGACTTGGCTGCCGCGGCATTCTCCAGCAGGCGCTCGACTTCGTCGAGGAGCGTGCCCTTGCCGGCGGCGGTTACCTTCACGGTCAGGGTGCCATGGGAGTTAAGGCTCCCCGCATAAACCTGACTGTCGGCCCGGACGGAGCGGTGAGCGGTCTCGCCGGTGACGAGGCTCTCGTCGATCTCGGACGAACCGGCGACGACGACGCCATCGACCGCAATGCGCTCGCCAGGACGCACCAGGACCCGGTCGCCGATCTTCACGGCAGCGGTCGGCAGGAGAACGACCTCGCCGCCGTCTTCGATCCTGTGAGCCACTTCGGTCCGGAACGATGCCAGGTTGCCTGCCACCGCGCGGGTTCTTCGACGCATGGCCTGATCGAGGTAGCGGCCACAGAGCAGAAAGAACAGGAGCATCACCACCGAGTCAAAATAGGTGTGCTCAGCGGAGTTGATCGTCTCGACAACGGAGACGGTGAGCGCCAGCAGGATGCCGATGACGATCGGCACGTCCATGTTTGTGCGGCTGTTGCGCAGGGCGTTCATCGCGCTCTGGAAGAAGGGCTGGCCCGCATAGGCCACCGCCGGAAGGGCGATGAGAGCCGCCAGCCAATGGAAGAAATCACGGGTCTCAGGTGTGATGTCCGTGACGTTGCCGGACCAGACCGACACCGCCAGCAGCATGATGTTCATGGAGGCGAAGCCGGCCACGGCAAGGCATTTCAGGAGCCATTTGGCCCGGCGGTCCTCTTCCTCCTCCACGAGCCTGGACCGGAAGGGATGGGCCCGGTAGCCGAGCCGCTCCAATTCGTCTACGACCTGAGCCGGGGAGAGCGCCCCCACGCGCCATTCGACGGCGAGACGATGGTTGGTGTAGTTCAGCCGTGCATCCACGATGCCGGGAAGCCGGCACACGCCGCCTTCGATCTCGTCAATGCAGGCGGCGCAGTCGATCCCTTCGATGGCGAGGTCGAGATGGGATGTGCCATCGTCCTGGTGCTTCACATAGATTGACAGGTCGAGCGCTTCGGCCATCACAGAGGCCTCCTAGAGCGAGATGCGGGTCTTCGAGCGAAACAGAGTCTCAGTTTCGCGCCTCAGTTCGATGACGAGGTCCCATTGGCCCTCCGGCATGGGAGTGAGGCTCTTGAACCGGCCTGGGGTCGCTTCGACGAACTCGAGCGGCATGTCGCGACGCTTGTCGGTTGGATGGGCCAATCGGATCTCGGGGCCGAGGCCGGCCAGCGCCTGTCCCTGGTCATCCCTCGCCGTGATGATCACGCCGGCCGGACCATTGCGTTCAAGGGACGCCTCGACGGACCAATGGCGCGCGTCCTGGGCTTGAGCCGCCGCGACATCGTTCTTGAACGACAGGCCGGCCTTGTAGGCGCTCTCCGTCTCGACCCCGCTGAAGCTGGAGATGGCGACCCGAACCATGTAGAAATTCATGGCGAAGATGACGCCGAAGAATGTGACGAAGTAGAGCAAAACCGCCCGTCCGGTGATCGGTCGCGGCGCCCGGCCTGGTGTGCTGACGGGAGTGGACATCTGATTTCTCCTCAGGGGGCCTTGAAGTGATCGTTCGTGCTGGTCGTGTCGCCGGTGGCGAGATCGGTCAGAACGAACCGGAGCGGTACCGAATCCTCGGCGCGCGAACTCGTGTCGGTCACGAGAACCCGGGCTTCGAGGGTCTGATCCGGACCGACGGTGACGGTGGGACGGCCCTGCTGATCAAGGTCTCCGCCCACGACGTCGATCCTCGCCTCCGGCAGACCTTCCAGGGTGAGGGAGTAGCGCCGTTCGTCTAGTGTCTTGTTGGCGACCCGGATCGTAAACCCATTGCGAATGGACCCGTCCGAGAGGCGCACGTAGAGCGGGTTGCGATCGTGCATCACGCTCAGGTAGAGGCTCTGGCGCATGGCGAGCGACCCGATCATCACCAGACCGACGACGGTCATGAGCCCTGCGTAGAAAAGGGTGCGGGGGCGCACGATGCGGCGGACTTCCGGGCGGCCCTCGATCCGGGCCTGGACGTTCATGTCCGTGTCATAGGCGATTAGGCCCTGCGGACGTCCGACCTTCACCATCACGTTGTCGCAGGCATCCATGCACAGGCCGCACTGGATGCAGTCGAGCTGCAGGCCCTTGCGAATGTCGACGCCTGTCGGGCAGACGGCCACGCATTGATTGCAGTCTATGCAGTCGCCGGCGGGCAGCCCCTGCAGCTTCAGGACGTCGTTCTTCTTCACTGAGCCGCGCGGTTCGCCACGGTCATAGCGGTAGGTGACATTGAGGGCATATTCATCGGTCAGCGCCGCCTGGATCCGCGGCCAAGGACACATATAGGTGCAGACCTGCTCTCGCATGAACCCGGCGAGGGTATAGGTCGTGAAGGTCAGGATACCGATCCACAGATACGCGACGAACGACGCCTGGAAGGTCGCGAGATCATACACCAGGGTTGGCGCATCGGCGAAGTAAAGCACCCAGGCGCCGCCGGTCCACCACGCGATCATGAGCCAGATGACGTGCTTGAGGGCTTTTCTGCCGAGGACAGGGAGGGTGAGCTTCCCTTTGTCCTGGCGCATGCGCTCTCGCCGGTCGCCCTCGACCCAGCGCTCCACCGCATAGAAGAGGTCGGTCCAGACGGTCTGAGGGCAGAGATAGCCGCACCAGATCCTGCCGGCGACCGCATTCATGAGGAAGAGGGTCAGGGCCGCCAGCACGAGAAGGCCGGTGATGTAGTAAACCTCCTGTGGCCAGATCTCGATGAAGAAGAAGTAGAACCGACTATTGGCAAGATCGACCAGGATGGCTTGATCCGGCGCGTTGGGGCCGCGATCCCAACGGATGAAGGGCAGGAAGTAATAGATCCCTAGCGTGATAGCGAGCACGATCCACTTGATCGTACGGTAGCGGCCCTTGACCGCCTGCGGGTAGATCTGCTTCCGAGGAGCATAGAGCGGAGCGTCGTCGGCCGAGGCTCCGAGAGGGTGGGGAAGGGGGGCGTCAGCCATCGAATCTGTCGCAATCGTCTCGATCTGAATGACGATGAGATACGATGAGCGTGACAGAGCCGCCTTGATTCAAATCAAGCAGCGATCGGAGCGCACCCCGGTCGCTGCGTCTTGCGGTGTCAACGACTTAGCGAGCCTGATCACCACCCAGGGAATGCACGTAGAGGGTGAGCGCCTTGATGGTCGTGTCGTCGAGCCGCCCATGCCAGGTCGGCATGACTCCGCCGCGCCCGTTCATCAGGCCCTCGACGATGGTGGCCTTGTCGGAGCCGAAGAGCCAGATCTTGTCGGACAGGTTGGGTGCGCCGAGGTCCTGGTTCCCTAGGCCCTTCTCCCCATGGCAGGCCGCGCAGTTGTCTGCGAAAACCTTCGCACCCGCAGCCAGATTGGCGCTTTTGTCGGTCGGCAGGCCCGCGAGGGAACGGACGTAATCGGCCGCCTGCAGGATCTCTTCGCGCTTGAGCATCCCGTCGCGACCGAAGGCCGGCATGGAGCCGGAATGGCCCTGATCGCTCGTGGAGCGGGCGCCGTGGCGGATCGTCTGGTCGATTTGGGCGAGCGACCCGCCCCAAAGCCAGTCGTCATCGTTCAGGTTCGGGTAGCCCTTGGCGCCTGCGCCGCCGGCTCCGTGGCAGGGGGCGCAGTTGTCTCCGAATGCCGCCTTGCCCTGGGCCCGCGCGAACGCGAACAGTTCAGGGGTCTGCCTGATCTCGTCCAGTGAGCTTGCGGCGAGCTTCGCGGTCATGCCGGAACGCTGCTGCTTGAGAGCGTCGAGATCGGCCGTCACCGCATCCCGCGAGTGCCAGCCGAGCGCTCCTTTGGTGTAGGAGGAGACCAGTGGCCACGCCGGGTAGGCGATGCAATAGGCGATCGCCCACGCGATGCAGGCATAGAACGTCCACAGCCACCAGCGCGGCAGAGGATTGTTGAGTTCCTGGATGTCGTCCCAGCTATGCCCGGTGGTGGTCACGCCGGAAACGGCGTCGACCTGTTCATGTTTGTCATGGGCCATGGGATCAATCCTCCTGGAGAGGCATGCGGGAGGCCGCGTCGAAGCGGTCCTTCCGTGAGGGAGCGAGGGCATAGATCAGCACCGCTAGGAAGACGGCGACGAAGTAGAGGAGCCCCCATGTCTGGGCGAATTCTGCAAAGAACTTGTATGCGGCTGGCATGGTCGTGATCCTCAGCGCACGTTGGCCTTGTTGTCATAGAGCTTGAAGTCAACCTGGGTGCCCAGCATCTGCAGATACGCGATCAGGGCGTCGGCTTCCGTGACCTTCTGCGGATTGCCGTCGAAGGCCCGGGACTGAGCCTTGGGATAGCGCTTGGCGAGATCGATGGCATTCGGATCATCGGCATTGGCCTGGATTCGGACATCGCTTTCGGCATGCTTGAGCATCTCGTCGGTATAGGGAACGCCGAGCGTCGCCTGCACCTTCAGCTCCTCAGAGATGGCCGATGCATCGAGCTCGGTCGTTTCGAGCCAGGGATAGCCGGGCATGATCGAGCCGGGCACCACGGCGCGCGGATCCTTCAGGTGATCCTTGTGCCAGTCGTCGGAGTACTTGTTTCCGAGGCGGGCGAGATCCGGGCCAGTGCGCTTGGATCCCCATTGGAAGGGCCGGTCGTACATGCTCTCGGCGGCGAGCGAGTAGTGTCCATAGCGCTCGACCTCGTCGCGCAGGGGACGGATCATCTGACTGTGGCAATTGTAGCAGCCTTCACGCACGTAGATGTTGCGGCCGGCGAGCTCGAGAGGGGTGTAGGGACGGACGCCCTCCACCTTCTCGATGGTGCTCTTGAGGTAGAAGAGCGGCACGATCTCCACGAGGCCGCCGATGGAGATCACGATCAGCACGCCGATGATGAGGATGATCGAGTTGGTCTCGAAAATCTTGTGGCGGGACCAGAAAGACATGACCGTTTCCTTTATTCCGCGGCAATGAGTGCGGGCTGCATGGCCTGAGGAGCCTCCTCGACCGCCTCGCCGACCGAGATCGTCTTCCAGACGTTCCAGACCATGATCAGGCTGCCGGCCACGAAGAAGGCACCGCCGAGCGCACGGATGACATAGAAGGGGTTCATCGCTTCCACGGTCTCGATGAAGGAGTATTCGAGGAAGCCGAGACTGGTATAGGCGCGCCACATGAGGCCCTGGAGGATGCCTGCCACCCACATCGACGAGATGTACAGGACGATCCCGAGGGTCGAGATCCAGAAGTGCCAAGACACGGCCTTCATGGAGTAGAGTTCCTTCTTGTTCCACAGCCACGGTACGAGGCAGTAGATGGCGCCGAAGGAGATGTAGGCGACCCAGCCGAGGGCTCCGGCATGAACGTGGCCGATGGTCCAATCGGTGTAGTGAGACAGAGAGTTAACCGCCTTCACCGACATGAGCGGTCCTTCGAACGTCGCCATGCCGTAGAATGCGACCGACACCACCATGAGACGAAGAACCGGATCGGTGCGCAGCTTGTCCCAAGCGCCCGAGAGCGTCATGAGGCCGTTGATCATACCGCCCCAAGAGGGCATCCACAGCATGACCGAGAACACCATGCCCAGGGTCTGCGCCCAGTCGGGCAGGGCGGTGTAGTGCAGGTGGTGGGGACCTGCCCAGATGTACATGAAGATCAGCGACCAGAAGTGAATGATCGACAGACGGTAGGAATAGACCGGCCGCTCGGCCCGCTTCGGGATGAAGTAGTACATAATGGCAAGGAAGCCGGCAGTGAGAAAGAAGCCGACCGCGTTATGGCCGTACCACCATTGCACCAGAGCATCCTGCACGCCCGACCATACGATGTAGCTCTTGGGCGAGAAGAGGGAGACCGGAATCGCAGCGTTGTTGCCCAGATGAAGGACCGCAATAGTCAGGATAAAGGCGAGGTAGAACCAGTTCGCCACGTAGATGTGGGGCTCCTTGCGGCGCATGACCGTGCCGAGGAACACCAGGAAATACGTGACCCAAACGATCGTAAGGAAGAGGTCCGCGTACCATTCGGGCTCGGCATATTCCTTGCCCTGGGTGATGCCGAGCAGGTATCCCGTTCCGGCGATCACGATGAAGAAATTGTAGCCTAGCACCACAAACCAGGGTGCGATGTCGCCGACCATCCGGGCGCGACAGGTGCGCTGCACGACATAAAACGAGCTGGCGATCAGGACGTTGCCCCCAAAGGCGAAGATCACCGCCGAGGTGTGCAGCGGCCGCATCCTGCCGAAGGACAGCCACGCCGTGTCGAAATTGAGCGCCGGGAAGGCGAGTTGAAGGGCGATCAGGAGGCCGATTGTGAAACCCGCGACGCCCCAGAACACGGAAGCGATCGTGGCGAACTTCACCGGACCCATGTTGTAGTTCGGCTTGCCGCCGATGGTCAGCGGTGGCAGTTCGGCCGGCCGCTCGTAAAACCGGTTTACGATAGCGAATACGGCGGCGACACTGGCCGCTGCAAAGAGGTAGGCGTGAAAGGCGTATTCGGGCGTATAGGCCTTCGCCGCGATGATGATGCTGAGGAAGGCCAGCCCGGCGAAGGCAAGGGCGGAGCCCATTTCGCCGAAGGTCATTCCTTTTGAGGGTGCTGCCGCTTGAGCCATAGGCTTCGACCTTTTGAGATTATCGGCGAAGCCGTGAGCTTCGCCGTCAGTAGAGTCGTGTAATGGGAGGGGCGGGAGGGGGCATTGATGCAGATCAATGGCCGGACGCCGGCGCCTTAGAGGGCGCTGGAGTGACGCTGGCCGTCGTTCCCGAGGTAGCGGTCGAACACCGAGCAGACGTTTCGGACAAGGGCACGGCCCTCGTCCGGGATCGTCAGGGTCAGTCCGTCGCGCACGACGAGGCCGTCCGCCGCCAGTTCGTCGATGACCTCGATCTCGTGCCTGAAATTCGGGGCCTCGCCTCGGGCGTTCGACGCAACGTCCTGGAGATCAACGGAAAAGTCGCACATCAGGCGTTCGATGATCGTTCGGCGCAGGCGGTCATCCTCGGTCAGGGCGACGCCGCGGACGACCGGGAGTTGGCCACCGAGAACGGCCTCCCGGTAGGAGGGCGTCGTCGGCGCATTCTGGACATAGCCCTGCGGCACCGAGCCGATCGCCGAAGTACCGAAACCGATCAGGGCTACAGCCTCGTCCGTCGTATAGCCCTGAAAGTTGCGGTGAAGCCGTCCGTCCTGCTGACGAATCGTCATGGCGTCGTCCGGCTTGGCAAAGTGATCGATCCCGATCTGCACATACCCGGCCTCGATAAAGGCATGGGCCGCGGCTTCGCGCTGCTCGACGCGCGCCACCGCGTCGGGGAGCGCCGCTTCGGGCAGGAGGGCCTGATGGCGTTTCATCCAGGGGACATGGGCGTATCCGAACAATGCGATGCGGTCGGGATCGAGCCTCAGGGCGAGCTCTACGGAGCGCCTCACGCTCTCGACGCTCTGGAACGGCAGGCCGTACATCAGGTCCAGGTTCAGGCCGTTCACGCCGGCCTGGCGGAGCCATGCGGCCACCTGGGCGGTCTGCTCGAACGACTGGATCCGCCGGATGGTCTCCTGCACCTTCGGGTCGAAATCCTGGACACCCAGGCTTGCCCGGTTGAGGCCGGCTGCCGCAAGGGCTTGAACGTGCTCCGGCGTGATCGTTCTCGGGTCTATTTCGACGGCGATCTCGGCCTCGGGCCGGATATCGAAGGCCAAGCCAAGGGTACGGGAGATCCGCAGAAGATCGCCCGGGGACAGGATCGTTGGCGTTCCTCCGCCCCAATGGATATGGGTGACAGCCATGCGGCCGGGCAGGTGGCGCGCCACGAGTTCGATCTCCCGCTCCAGGCACTCCACATAGGCCGCGACGGCCGTGTAGCTGCGGGTCACGGCGGTGTTGCAGCCGCAATAGAGGCAGAGTTCCGCACAGAACGGCACGTGCAGGTACAGGGACAGGGGCTTGCCCGGCTCCAACTCGGCGAGCCAGGACGCATAGGTCTCAGCCGTGACGTCCGGCTTGAAGTGCGGGGCGGTGGGATAGCTCGTATAGCGCGGGACGCGCTGGTCGTAGCGGGCAATGAGTTCAGGGGTCATGATGGAAGCTTGCATGGAAGCTTCGCGATCCGCTTTGACCTGGATCAAAGCTGGCAGATCCCTGGAACGGCATACCAATTACGCCTTCCATTCGGATTCCACCGGTCCCGTCGGCGCGGGGCCGGTGCACCGCCGCTCTGTCCGGGCGGGAAAACCTACCGGCCGTCGACGGATGAGGCTCGATCGCCGCGGCACGGTTGCGATATCGTCGCCCTGCCACACCTTCATCCTTCCCACTGGGCCGATCCTGGAGCAGCAGACATGACGGACATCCATCTTCTCATCGACGGCCGGGACGTGCCCGCCTCCAATGGCGCCACCTTCGAGCGGCGCGACCCGATCTCCGGTGACGTGGCGAGCCGAGCGGCGGCGGCGGGCGTCGCCGATGCGCAGGCGGCCGCCGATGCGGCGGCAGCCGCCTTTCCGGCCTGGTCCAGGCTCGGGCCGAACGCCCGGCGCGCGGTGCTCCTGAAGGCTGCCGATCTGCTCGAGGGCAGGGCCCAGGACTTCGTGACCCTGATGGCGACCGAGATCGGCGCGACCGCCGGCTGGGCGCAGTTCAACGTGAAGCTCGCGGCCGGCATGCTGCGCGAGGCGGCTTCGCTCACGACGCAGATCACCGGCGAGATCATCCCGTCCGACAAGCCGGGCTGCGTGTCCATGGCGGTGCGCCAGCCGGCCGGGGTCGTGCTCGGCATCGCGCCCTGGAACGCGCCGGTCATCCTCGGCGTCCGGGCCATCGCGACGCCGCTCGCCTGCGGCAACACGGTCGTCTTGAAAGCCTCCGAGATCTGCCCCGGAACCCATCATCTGATCGGTGCCGTCCTGCGGGAGGCCGGTCTGCCGGCCGGCGCCGTCAACGTGATCACGAACGCGCCGGAGAACGCCCCGGAGGTGATCGAGGCCCTGATCGCCCATCGGGCCGTGCGCCGGATCAACTTCACCGGGTCGACCCGGGTCGGGCGCATCATCGCCGAGACGGCGGCGCGCTTCCTGAAGCCCGTGCTTCTCGAACTCGGAGGCAAGGCGTCCCTCGTGGTGCTGGACGATGCCGATCTCGACGCCGCCGTTGCGGCATCGGCGTTCGGGGCCTTCATGAACCAGGGCCAGATCTGCATGTCGACGGAGCGCATCGTGGTCGACGACGCGGTGGCGGACGATTTCGTCGCCAGGCTCGCCGCGAAGGCGGACTCGCTCCAGGCCGGCAATCCGCGCCACGGCAACTTCGCCCTCGGATCCCTCGTCGGCGTCGAGGCGGCCCAGCGGATCAGCGGGCTCGTGGACGACGCCGTCTCGAAAGGCGCCAGGCTCCTGGCCGGCGGCCGGGTCGACGGCACGGTCATGTCGGCGACGGTTCTCGACCATGTCACCCCGGCCATGCGGCTCTACGGCGAGGAATCCTTCGGCCCGGTGGTCTGCGTGATCCGGGCGGCGGGACTCGAGGAGGCGGTCCGGATCGCCAACGACACGGAATACGGCCTGTCGGCGGCGGTCTTCGGCCGGGACGTCACGCGCGCCCTCGACGTGGCGCACAGGATCGAGTCCGGCATCTGCCACATCAACGGGGCCACGGTGCACGACGAGGCCCAGATGCCGTTCGGCGGCGTGAAGGCAAGCGGCTACGGCCGCTTCGGCGGCAAGGCCGGGATCGCCGAGTTCACGGAGCTGCGCTGGATCACCATCGAGACCGGCCCGCAGCATTTCCCGATCTGAGGACGCCTGCCACGATCCTTGGATTCTTGCCGGGAACTTCGCCCGTCCGGCTCGCTTGCCCTGCGCGGCGCCCTAAGTGAGAAGAAGCACCCTCAGCCAGGGCGCCGTCAGGAGAGCATTCGTGAGGCCGGTCATCATTGCCGTCGCGATCACGGGGTCGGTCCCGCGCAGGAAGGACAATCCGGCGGTGCCGATCACCCCGGACGAGCAGATCGAGTCGACCCGTCAGGCCTACGAGGCGGGCGCCACGCTCGTCCACATCCATGTCCGCAACGACGACGAGACGCCCTCGTCCGATCCGGATCGCTTCGCGGCCGTCCAGGCCGGTGTCGCCAGGCACTGCCCGGGCATGATCATCCAATTCTCGACCGGCGGCCGGGGGCGTGATCCGGCCCAGCGCAGCTCCGCCCTCGGCCTGCGCCCCGACATGGCCTCCCTCTCGACGGGCTCCGTCAACTTCCCCACCATCGTGTACGAGAACCACACGGTTCTGGTGGACGAGATGGCGGGAAAGATGAAGGAGTTCGGAATCCGCCCGGAGATCGAGATCTTCGATCTCTCTCATCTGCACGGGGCCAGGCGCCTCGCCGACAAGGGGCTGCTCGACGATCAGCCGCATATCCAGTTCGTCATGGGAATCCAGAATGCGCTTCCGGCCGAGGAGCGCCTGCTCGACATCCTGCTCAAGGAAGCCAAGCACCTGTTTCCGAACTGCACCTGGACGGCGGCCGGGATCGGGCGCCATCAGGCCTCGGTCATGGACTGGGCGCTCGCGCGGGGTGCGGACGCGGTCCGGACCGGGCTCGAGGACAACATCCGCATCACCCGGGATCGGCTCGCCTCCAGCAACGCGGAACTCGTGGAGCACGCGGTGCTGTCCGTCGAGCGGCACGGCCACCGGGTCGCGACCCCGGACGAGGCCCGGGCGCTGCTGGGCTGCAGACCGGGTCCTGCGACCTAGAGCGGGTGTATCGCTCTCAGATCCAACCTCTGCGACGGGCCACACCGGCCGCGATGCCGATGAAGGTACCCAAGGCGGAGATAACAACCCAGAAGCCGATGACGCCAGTTTGTGTGTAGGGCGTCTCGAAATTCATGCCGAACACGCCCGCCACCGCCCCGATCACGCCCAACATCACGGTGACGAAAGTCAGCCTGCGGACAAGGTCATTCGTCGCTTCTGCCGTACGGGTCGTAAATAACTCAAACGAGCCGTTCACCAGTTCGCGGGCGTGGTCGACGGCATCCACGGCACGCTCGAACCGTCGTTCCAGGGATTGATAATGCGCAGCCGCCTCGGACTCGAAGATTTGAGCGAAGTCCGGACGTGAGAGCCCGTAGAAGACAGGGCGTTGCTGATTCAGGAAGTGGCGAAGTTCGGACACCTTGCGCCGCATCCCGACCACGCCTGCGAGCAGGCTGCGCCGGGCCGAGTGCGCCAGCATCGCCTCGTCGATCCGGTCCAGAAACTCCTCGAGTTCGCTGACGGCCTCGAAATAGGCGCTCAAATGCCAGTCCAGCAGGGATGCCGCGAGCGCCGGTGGGCTCAGAGCCCCGATCACCGTCTCACCCTTGCCCTGGTCGCGGAAAGCCTGAAGGAACGGCAATTCGCCATCATGCACGGTAATGATCCACCGCGGGCCAATGAGAAAGTCCAAGTGGACGGGACGCCACTTGGTTAGGGCCCGATCCCCGTTGCCGTTCTCTCCGCGCGAGAGGCCGATAACGTCGAACTGGAAGTACTCGCCGTAGTTGTCCAGATACGGCGCCTCTTGAGGATTGAGCAGTTCCCTGACAGAACCGCGGTCCAGGCTGAAGAGACCGGCGAGATGCTCCACCTCATCGCGATTGCGGCCGCTGACGTCGACCCACAGGAGCGTTCGTTCGTCGAGGCCCGCCAGGCATTGCTCATCGAGATCGACCTCTCGGTCATGTCCATCTGCATTATAGAGAAAGGCCTGGATCATTTTCCCTGGATTGATTCTGCCAGATTGAGGTCGCGTTTACTGCCCGATGCTGGCCAGCAGAAGACTTGATCCGATCAGGCAACCGAAAGACGCAGCAAAAAGTATCGCGGCTCGGGTGAGAGACGGTTTCGCTTCCGCGCCTGATGGGCGTGAGCCGACACCTTGCGATTCCTCTACGCTTCGAACACGATCCATGACCTCTCCTGCCTGAATTGCACGGTGGCATGAGGACTGAACGGAAGTGGCAGGCGGATTATTCCATCAAACAGGGAAAAAATATCATCGGAGGCGCAACGATGACGCACATTGCGCACCTGTCGCAGCCTCAAGCCAAGAGCTCGGTTTACAAAATAGTCGAATAGGTGGCTATGGCGATCGGGAGCGTCACGAAGATGACCGTCGTTACGATCTTTTCCAGGCGGTCGATTTCATTCTCGGCATCCGTGATTTTTGCATGAATTCTTGAATCGTCACCGCTCATCACGATCACCAGTTCTATAAATAAACTATGTGATGACAACGTTTGGCGAGCGTCCGAGGTCCATGTGACGAGCCACGAGCCGGGCCTGTTTCTCCGCACGGTGCCATCACGGGAAAAGAAGCATTGTTTCGAACCCGAAAGCGCAATTCCACGTCTCACGTCCGATGCGCTAAAGCAGGTAGCGCAGCGACTCGCTCGCCGCGCTCAGCGACGGCAGGAAGCGCTCGCGCATCTCGTCCGCCGAGACGCGCCCGGCCTGCGCGCTAAGATTGAGCGCAATCGTCACCTGGCCGTTCTTCTGGACCACCGGCACGGCGATGGAGCGCAGGCCGAATTCGAGCTCCTCGTTCACGATGGCATAGCCCTGGCCGCGCGTGGCTTGGAGGACTGCACGGAATTCCGCCTTGTCCGTCACGGTCTTCGGCGTCCTCGCCTCCAGGCGGACGCGCCCGAGATAGGCGTCGATCGCCTCCTCGGGCTGGTAGGCCAGGATCGCCCGGCCCAGGGAAGTGCAATAGGCCGGGAGACGGCTGCCGACCCCCAGGCCGATGGACATGATCCGGCGCGTCGCCGAACGGGCGATGTAGACGATGTCGTCGCCGTCGAGGATCGCGGCGGAACTGGATTCGCCCGTCGCCTCCGAGATCTGCTCGAGAAAGGGCTGTACCCGGGTCGAGAGCGACGCGGACGAGAGATAGGCGTAGCCCAGCCGCAGGATCCGGGGGCTTAGGGAAAAGTAGCGCCCGTCGAAGCTCGCGTAGTTCAGCCGGGTCAGCGTGAGCAGGTAGCGCCGGGCCGCCGCCCGGGTGATGCCGGTCAGCTTGGAAACGTCGGACAGGGTCAGGCGGGGCCGGCTGGCATCGAAGGCCTCGATGACGAGGAGGCCCTTTTCGAGACTCGCGACGAAATCCCGGTCGCTGCCCTGATCCTCGATATTTGCACCCTGCATCGCCCGCTCCGGAGGGGTATGGTGAACTTTGGTAGCCTTGACACCCCCATGCCAAACCGTACTACATGTGCGATATAGCTTTCAATGTTCGCGATGCGCACAAAGGGCTAGACGATAGGATGAGAAGACCGCGATCCTGGATAACGAGATCGGGGCGCCTAGAGGGAGGAACGGAATGAAGGTTTCCAACGCAATTCTCGGAGCCGCCATCGGGGCTCTGCTGGCGGGTTCGGCCATGGCCGACACGATCAAGGTCGGCATCATCGGGCCGTTCTCGGGGCCCTTCGCGCTCCAGGGAAAGAACTTCCAGGCCGGCGTCGAGGCCTACATGGCGCTCAACGGCAAGTCCGTGAAGGGCCATGACATCGAGGTGATCTACCGCGATCTCCCGGCGGCCAATCCCGCCCAGTCCCGCGCCCTGGCGCAGGAACTGGTGGTGAAGGAGAAGGTGCAATATCTCGGCGGCGTGTACTTCACGCCGGACGCCATGGCGATCACGCCCCTGCTCAAGCAGGCGAACACGCCGCTCGTGATCTTCAACGCCGCCACCTCGGCGATCATGACCCAGTCGCCCCTGGTGGTGCGCACCTCCTTCACGACCGCGCAGACGACCTCGCCCCTGGGCAAGATCGCCACCGAGCGCGGCGTCAAGAAGGTGATCTCGGCGGTGAGCGATTACGGCCCGGGCGTCGATGCGGAAGCGGCCTTCAAGAAGGCGTTCGAGGCCGCCGGCGGCCAGGTGGTGGAAGCCATCAGGATGCCGCTCAACACCACCGATTTCAGCCCGATCATGCAGCGCGTGCGCGATTCCGGCGCCGAGGCGGTCTTCGCCTTCCTGCCGTCCGGCCCCACGACCCTGGGATTCGTGAAGGCCTACAACGAGACCGGCCTGAAGCAGGCCGGGATCAAGTTCTTCGCACCGGGCGATCTCACGCAGGAATCGGATCTTCCCGCGCTGGGCGACGGCGCCGTGGGCCTGCTCACCACGTTCCATTACGCGGTCTCGCACGACAGCCCCGAGAACAAGAAGTTCGTCGAGGCCGCCACCAAGGCCGTCGGCGGAGCCGACCAGCTCTCCTTCCCGTCGGTCGGCGCCTATGACGGCATGCACGTGATCTACAAGATGATCGAGGCGACGGACGGCAAGCAGGATGCCCAGAAGGCCGTGGACGCGGTGAAGGGCCTGGCCTGGACGAGCCCCCGTGGTCCCGTGAGCATCGACGCCGAGACCCGGCACATCACGGAGAACATCTATCTCCGCGAGGTCGTGAAGGGTCCGGACGGCAAGACCACCAACAAGGAAATCCAGACCTTCCCGAACCAGAAGGATCCTGGCCTCGCCACCCAGTAAGCGGGCGGCCTGCACTCTCGAAGACGCGGCGTGGTGACGCCGCGTCTTCCGCTCAACCGATCAGCCGCGCGTCCGGGATTCTCCATGCAGACCGTCCTCAGCATCGCGATCGACGCCTTTGCCTACGGCATGGCCCTCTTCATCATCTGCATCGGCCTGTCGCTCACGATGGGGCTGATGCGGGTGGTGAACCTGGCGCATGGCGCCTTCGCGATGATCGCAGGATACATCGCCTCCTACGCGGCGCGCGATCTCGGACTCGGCTACGCGGTCGCGATCTTCCTGGCGATCATCGGCACGGTCGTGATCTCCATTCCCCTGGAGCGCCTGCTCTACCGCCGGATCTACGGCCGGCCCGAGCTGACCCAGGTGCTGATGACCATCGGCATCACGTTCTGCATCATCGGCATCACCAACTACTTCTTCGGCCCGACCCTGAAGACGATCCCGCTCCCCGGCAGCCTGAGCCAGCCGGTGGATGTCGGCTTCAAGACGATCGCCGCGCACCGCCTCTTCGTGATGGCCTGCGGAATCGTCGTGGCCGGCGGGCTCTGGTACCTGATCGAGAAGACCGATTTCGGCATCAAGCTGCGGGCCACCGTCGACAACGCCGCCATGGCCGACGCGCTGGGCGTGCGCACGCAGGTGGTCTACGCCGTCAGCTTCGCCATCGCCATCGGGCTTGCGGCCTTGGGCGGCGTCGTCGGGGCCGAGTTCCTGCCCATCGAGCCCTACTACGCCCTTCGCTACATGGTGACGTTCCTCGTCGTCGTGTCCGTCGGCGGAGCCGGGTCGATCCCCGGCGCGGTTGCCGCCTGCCTTCTGCTCGGTGCGGTCGACACGACCGGGCGCTACCTCATGCCCGAGTTCGGCAACTTCTTCTTCTATGCCGCCGTGATCGCCATCGTGTGCGTGTTCCCGCGCGGCTTCTTCGGAAGGGCCCAGTAACGTGCAGGTCGTCGCTCAAGCACAGAGAGTCGCATCGCCGTCGGACGTCGGGAACCGGTGGCTGCGGGACGCGATCGGCCTCGCCCTGATCATCGCGGCGGGCCTTGCGGGATACTGGCTGTTCCCCGACAACCTGGCGCTCCTGACCCGGGTCATCGCGGTGGCGCTGCTCGTCCTCTCGCTGGACCTCATCACGGGCTATTGCGGCGTTGCCTCGTTGGGACAGGCCTCGCTCTTCGGCGCGGGCGCCTACGCGGCGGGGATCGCCTGCGTGAACGGCGTCACCGAGCCCCTGACCCTCATCGTCATCGGGTCGGTCGCCGGAGCGGTGGCGGGCCTTCTCATGGGCACGATCATGCTGCGCGCCCATGGCCTCGCCCAGCTCGTCCTGTCCATCGCCATCGTCCAGCTCTTTCACGAGGCGGCCAACAAGGCCTCGGCCTATACCGGCGGCAGCGACGGGCTCGCGGGCCTGACGGTGAGCCCGCTCTTCGGCCTGTTCGAGTTCGACCTCTGGGGGCAGACCGCCTATCTCTTCGGGCTTGCCCTGCTCGTCGTCGTGTTCGTCGCGCTGAAATTCATCGTGTCGTCGCCCTTCGGCATGCTGTGCCGGGGCATCAAGCAGGACCCGATCCGCATTCGCGCCATGGGGTCCTTCGTGTTCCCGGTGCTCCTGAAGATGTTCGTGATCTCGGGCGCGGTGGCCGGCATGGGCGGGGCACTGGCTGCGATCTCCACCCAGGTGGTCGGCCTCGACAGCGTCAGCTTCGAACTCTCCGCCAATGCACTGGTCATGCTGGTGCTCGGCGGTCTCGGCTCGCTCTACGGCGCCCTCGTCGGAACGGTGATCTTCATGGGGTTCGAGCACATCGTGTCGGCCATCAATCCGTTCCACTGGATGACCATGGTGGGGGCGCTGCTCATCGCCGTGGTGCTCGCGGCGCCCGGCGGCCTGAGCGGCGTGCTCGAAACGCTCGCCGGATCGGCCCGGCGCAGCAAGGGAGGGCGCTCATGAGCGACCTGTTCCGCGTCGAGGGCCTGACCAAGAATTTCGGCGGCCTCGCGGTCAGCCGCAACATCTCGCTGTCGATGCCCGCGGGCGAGCGGCTGGCCCTGATCGGGCCGAACGGCGCCGGCAAGACCACCTTCGTCAACCTGGTGACGGGACAGATCCCCCCGAGCGCCGGCCGCGTGGTTCTCAACGGTGAGGACGTTACCGGCCTCGGGGCCGTGCGGCGGGTGCGCAAGGGATTGGTGCGCACCTTCCAGGTGACGCGCCTTTTCTCCGAGCTGACCCCGGAAGAGCACGTGACGCTCACCGTGCTCCAGCGCGAAGGCAAGGCGCGCCGCATCCTGAGCCGCTTCACGGGCCATTCCGAGGTGGCCGGCGAGGTGGAGGGGATTCTCTCGACGCTCGGCCTGCTCGACGTGGCGCGCCGCAGGGTCGGCGAGATCGCCTACGGCCAGCAGCGTCTGCTGGAGATCGGCATCGCGCTGGCGCTGCGGCCGAAGGTGCTGCTGCTCGACGAGCCGGCCGCCGGCGTTCCGTCGAGCGACACGCCCAGGATCGAGCAGGCGCTGGAGCGCCTGCCGCCGAGCCTCGCCGTGCTGATGATCGAGCACGACATGGATCTCGTCTTCCGCTTCGCCAAGCGCGTGGTCGTGCTGGCGGCGGGCGAGATCATCTTCGAGGGCCTGCCCTCCGAGGTCGCCGCCGACGACCGGGTCCGTGAAGCCTATCTGGGGAACTATGCCCATGCCCGCAGAATCGCTTGAGGTCCGCCGATTGAGCGCGGGCTACGGCCCGACGATCGTCCTGGAGGACGTGTCCTTCTCCGTGCCGTCCGGGGCGCGCCTGTCCATTCTCGGCCGCAACGGCATGGGCAAGACCACGCTGCTTTCGACCCTGATGGGCATGAACCGCCGCTATGGCGGCGAGATCCTGATCGGCGGCGCCGACGTGTCGTCCCTCAAGAGCTCCGAGCGGGCGCGCCGGGGCATCGGCCTCGTGCCGCAGACCCGCGACATCTTCCGTTCGCTCACCGTGGAGGAGAACCTGGTCGTCGGAGTCAAGGACCGGCCGCGCAGCGTCATCCAGGAAGCCTACGACATGTTCCCGCGCCTGCACGAGCGGCGCAACAATCTCGGCTGGCAGCTGTCCGGCGGCGAGCAGCAGATGCTCTCGACCGCACGCACCATCCTGGGCCGCCCGTCCGTCCTGCTCCTCGACGAGCCGCTCGAAGGACTGGCGCCGGTGATCTGCGAGGAGCTCATGGCGGCCTTCACGCGGCTTGCCTCCAGCGGCGAGATGACGATCCTGCTCGTCGAGCAGCGCCTGGAGAGCGCGCTGGATTTCGCCGAATCGGTCCTGATCCTGGAGCGCGGTCGCATCGCCTGGCAGGGGACGAGCGAGGCTCTGCGCGCCGACCAGAACCTGGTCGAGCACTATATCGGCGTCGGCTCGTTGCATTGAGGTTTGGCATGGCATTCACACGCGTCAACGGAATCGTTCTGCATCATCAGGTGCTCGGGCAGGCTGACGGGCCGGCGCTCGTCTTCGTCAATTCCCTCGGCAGCGACCTCCGCATCTGGCAGGACGTCGTGCCGGCCTTCGCGGATAGGTACCGGATCGTCCTCTACGACAAGCGCGGGCACGGGCTCTCGGACGCGCCGCCCGCGCCCTATACGATCGACGATCATACGGACGATCTCCTGGCGCTGCTCGATCAACTGAAGGTCGACAGGGCCGCTGTCGTCGGCCTCTCCGTGGGCGGCATGATCGGCCAGCGCATCGCCGTGCGGGCTCCCGAGCGGGTCCGGGCGCTCGTGCTCTGCTGCACGGCCGCGAAGATCGGCACGTCGGAAAGCTGGGCCGAGCGCATCGCGGCCGTCGAGGACGGCGGCATCGAGCCCATCGCCGACGCCGTGCTCCAGCGCTGGTTCACGCCGCTGTTCCGCGAGACGCGTCCGGACGAGGTCGTGGGCTGGCGCAACATGCTGGTGCGTACGCCCGATCACGGCTATGCCGGCACCTGCGCGGCGATCCGCGACGCGGACCTGCGGCCCGATGCGGGCCGGATCGCCGCGCCGACGCTCTGCGTCGCCGGCGACCAGGACGGGTCGACGCCGGCCGACGTGGTCAAGGGCACGGCGGATCTCATTCCGGGCGCGCGCTTCGCGCTCATCGATGGGGCAGGGCACATCCCCTGCGTCGAGAAGCCGGCCGTGCTGTCGCGGCTCATCGGCCAGCATCTTGAGGAGGCGGGACTTGTCTGAACAGGAACGAAGCGAACGCTACAAGGCCGGCATGGCGGTGCGCCGCGAGGTGCTCGGGGACGCCCACGTGGACCGGGCGACCGCCCAGATGACGGAGTTCGACGCTGATTTCCAGACCTTCATCACCGAAGGCGCCTGGGGGTCGGTGTGGTCGCGCCCCGGCTTCACCAAGCGCGAGCGCTCCATCGTGACCATCGCGCTCCTGGCCGCGCTCGGCCAGGACGAGGAGGTCGCCATGCATGTGCGCGCCACGCGCAACACGGGCGCGACCAAGGAAGACATCAAGGAGGCGCTGCTGCACGTGGCCGTCTATGCGGGCGTGCCGGCGGCGAACCACGCCATCAA
Source organism: Microvirga terrae (assembly GCF_013307435.2). Taxonomy (NCBI): domain Bacteria; kingdom Pseudomonadati; phylum Pseudomonadota; class Alphaproteobacteria; order Hyphomicrobiales; family Methylobacteriaceae; genus Microvirga; species Microvirga terrae. The sequence continues at coordinate 2,818,415 of NZ_CP102845.1, read as the reverse complement.
GATCGTCAAGAAGACATTCGCCGACATGGAAGCCGCTTCGGAACAGGAAGGCGGATCCGGGAGGAACAAGCATGAGTGACAACGGCCAATATTTCCAGCGTGACCGGACCTGGCATCCGCCGGCCTTCACGCCGTCCTACAAGACCTCGGTGCTGCGCGCGCCGCAGCAGGCGCTGATCTCTCTCGAGAACACGCTCTCGGAATCGACCGGTCCGGTGTTCGGGCATTCCAAGATCGGCCCGTTGGACAACGACCTGATCCGCAACTACGCGAAGACCGGCGAGGCCATCGGGCAGCGCATCGTCGTCTACGGCCGGGTGCTCGACGAGAATGCCCGTCCGGTACCCGGCGCCCTGGTGGAGTTCTGGCAGGCGAATGCCGGCGGGCGCTACCGCCACAAGAAGGAAACCTATCTCGCGGCCATCGACCCGAATTTCGGCGGCTGCGGGCGCATGATCACGGACGAGGAGGGACACTACTGGTTCCGCACCATCAAGCCCGGCGCCTATCCGTGGCCGAACGGCGTGAACGACTGGCGCCCGGCGCATATCCATTTCTCGATCTTCGGCCACGCCTTCGCGCAGCGCCTGATCACCCAGTGCTATTTCGAGGGCGACCCGATGATCTGGCAGGACCCGATCGCCATGACGGTGCCCGACAGGGCCGCCGTGGAACAGCTCATCGCGGCGCTCGACCGGCAGAACACCCTGCCGATGGATTCGCTCGCCTACAAATTCGACATCGTCCTGCGCGGCCGCCGCTCGACCATGTTCGAGAACCGGATGGAGGGGAACTGATGGTTCAGAAGCTCGATTTCCTGAAAGAGACGCCCTCGCAGACGGCGGGACCCTATGTCCATATCGGCACGAACCCGAACTGGGTCGAAATCACCGGCGTCTGGAACGAGGATCTCGGACTGGTGCTGGTCGGCCCGGAGACCAAGGGCGAGCGCATCATCGTGAAGGGCCGCATTTTCGACGGCGCCGGCGACGTCCTGCGCGATGCCCTCGTGGAGATCTGGCAGGCGGATGCCGAGGGGCTCTACAACAGCCCCGAGGAGACCCGCGGCAAGGCCGATCCGAACTTCGTCGGATGGGGCCGTCAGCCCTGCGACGGCGCCACGGGCGAATACCGCTTCGAGACCGTCAAGCCGGGCCGCGTGCCGTTCCGGGATGGACGGATGATGGCCCCGCACATCACGGTCTGGATCGTCGCGCGCGGCATCAATATCGGGCTGCACACGCGCCTGTATTTCTCCGACGAGGAGGCGGCCAACGCCGAATGCCCGATGCTCGCCCAGATCGCCCGCAAGAACCGGATCCCCACCCTGATCGCCACCCGCGGCGAAGAGAACGGTCTGCCGGCCTACACCTTCGACATCCATCTCCAGGGTGACAAGGAAACCGTGTTCTTCGACATCTGATCGCCGACCCGAGAGCATATCATGGCCAAGTTCCAGAGCCTCAAGGAGGCCGTCGCCGAGAACCTGCGCGAGGGCGACACGGTCGCCTTCGAAGGGTTCACCCACCTGATCCCCCATGCGGCCGCCCACGAGGTGATCCGCCAGGGGATCCGGGACCTCACCGTCATCCGCATGACCCCGGACATCGTCTACGACCAGATGATCGGCATGGGTCTGGTGAAGAAGGTGATCTTCTCCTACGCGGGCAATCCCGGCGTCGGCCTGCTGCGCCGCATGCGCGATGCCATCGAGAACGCCTGGCCCCGCGCCATCGAGACCGTGGAGCACAGCCATGCCGCCATGGCCAACGCCTACGAGGCGGGCGCGGCGGGCCTGCCCTGCGCGGTGTTCCGCGGCTATCGCGGGGCGGGCCTGAAGGAGGTCAATCCGGCAATCAAGAGCATCGTCTGCCCGTTCACCGGCGAGGAGCTGGCGGCCGTGCCGGCGCACCGTCCGGATGTCGCCGTCATCCACGCCCAGAAGGCAAGCCGGCGCGGCGACGTGCTGGTGGAGGGCATCATCGGCGTGCAGAAGGAGGCCGTGCTCGCGGCCAAGCGCTCGGTGGTGACGGTCGAGGAGATCGTGGAGGATTTCGACGACCTCCATCCCAATCTCTGCGTGCTGCCGCATTGGACCGTCACGTCCATCGCGCAGGTGCCCGGCGGGGCGCATCCCTCCTACACCCACGGCTATTACGATCGCGACAACGCCGCCTATCTCGAATGGGACAAGATCTCGGCCGACCGCGATCTCTTCACCGCCTGGATGAAGGAGAACGTGCTCGACCAGGGGCCCGAGGTGTTCGCCCAGCGCGTGAAGGGATTGCAAGCATGACCAGCCTGTCGGATTTCACGCCCAACGAGATGATGACCATCGCGGCGGCCCGGGCCCTGTCCAACGACGATGTCTGCTTCGTGGGCATCGGGGCGCCGTCCGCCGCCTGCAACGTCGCGCGCCTGACCCATGCGCCGGACATCACCCTGATCTACGAGAGCGGCACCATCGGCACGGCGCCGAACGTGCTCCCGCTCTCCATCGGCGACGGCGAGCTGTGCGAGACCGCCGTGACGACCGTGTCCGTGCCGGAGATGTTCCGCTACTGGCTCCAGGGCGGGCGCATCTCCATCGGGTTCCTGGGCGCCGCCCAGCTCGACCGCTTCGGCAACATCAACACCACGGTGATCGGCGATTATCACAAGCCCAAGGTGCGCCTGCCCGGCGGCGGCGGCGCGCCGGAGATCGCCAGTTCCTGCAAGGAGGTGTTCATCACCATGAAGCAGGCGACCCGCGGCATGGTGGACAAGATCGACTTCTACACGTCGTTCGGCCATGGCGACGGCGGCAACCACCGCGAGCGGCTCGGCATCACCACGAAGGGCCCGACGCTCCTGATCACGGATCTGGCCATCTGGAAGCCGGATCCGGAGACCAAGGAATTCACCGTGGTGTCGATGCATCGCGGCGTGACCCGGGATATGGTGCAGGAAACCTGCGGCTGGACGGTGCGATTCTCCGAGCGCCTCGAGGAGACGCCTCCGCCGACCGACCTCGAACTCACCACCCTGCGCGAGCTTCAGGCCCGGACCGAGAAAGCTCACGGCGGCAAGAAGGGGACTTGAGATGCGTGAAGCCTTTATCTGTGCCTATGTGCGCACGCCCATCGGCCGCTATGGCGGCTCCCTGTCCGGCGTCCGCGCCGACGACCTTGCGGCCGTGCCCCTGAAGGCGCTGCGGGAGCGCCTGCCGAACCTCGATTTCGAGGCCGTCGACGACGTGATCTACGGCTGCGCCAACCAGGCCGGCGAGGACAACCGCAACGTGGCCCGCATGGCCGTGCTGCTCGCGGGATTGCCGGGTGTGATCCCCGGAACCACCATGAACCGCCTCTGCGGCTCGGGCATGGACGCGGTGATCGCGGCGGCCCGCGCCATCAAGGCGGGCGAGGCCGAGATCATGATCGCGGGCGGCGTCGAATCCATGTCGCGCGCGCCCTTCGTGATGCCCAAGGCCGACACGGCGTTTTCACGCAACGCCGAGATCTACGACACCACCATCGGCTGGCGCTTCATCAACCCGCTGATCAAGAGCCAGTACGGCGTCGATTCCATGCCGGAGACCGGCGAGAACGTGGCGGCCGATTTCAACGTCTCCCGCGAGGACCAGGACGCCTTCGCCCTGCGCTCGCAGAAGAAGGCGGCGGCCGCCCAGGCCAACGGGCGCCTCGCCCGGGAGATCGTTCCGGTCACGATTCCGAAGCGCAAGGGCGATCCGGTCGTGGTCGACACGGACGAGCATCCCCGCGACACCACCATCGAGCAGCTGGCGAAGCTCCCGACGCCGTTCCGCAAGGACGGCACGGTGACGGCCGGCAACGCGTCCGGCGTCAATGACGGCGCGGCGGCCCTGATCGTCGCCTCCGAGGATGCGGTCCGCAAGTTCGGGCTCGAACCGATCGCCCGCGTGCTCGGCGGCGCTACGGCCGGCGTCGCGCCGCGCATCATGGGCATCGGCCCGGCGCCCGCCACCAAGAAGCTCTGCGCGCGCCTCGATCTGAAGCCGACGGATTTCGACGTGGTGGAGCTCAACGAGGCCTTCGCCAGCCAGGGCATCGCGGTCCTGCGCGAGCTGGGCATTCCGGAGGATGCCGAACACGTCAACCCGAACGGCGGCGCCATCGCGCTCGGCCATCCGCTCGGCATGTCCGGCGCCCGCATCACCGGCACGGCCGCCCTGGAGCTGAAGCTCACCGGCAAGAGGCGCGCGCTGGCCACCATGTGCATCGGGGTCGGGCAGGGCATCGCCATCGCCCTCGAGGCAGTCTGACGCGAGGTCCGTGACGATGCACACGCTCCCCCGTCCCGTCCTGCAGGCCCTCGTCGGCGACGAGGCGGTTGAGGCGTTCTTTTCCAACGAGGCCGAACTCGCGGCCATGCTGCGGGTCGAATCTGCCCTGGCCGAGGCCGAGGCCAAGGTCGGGCTGATCGCCGGGGACGCCGGGCGCCGGATCGTCGAGGTCTGTGGCGCCTTCCAGGCGGACTGGGGCAAACTCGCCGAGGGCCTCGCCCGCGACGGTGTGATCGTTCCGGATTTCGTCAGGCAGCTGCGCGCCGCCGTGGGCGAGCCCCATGCGAAAGCCGTGCATCTGGGAGCGACCAGCCAGGACATCATCGACACCGCCCTGGTCCTCCGCCTGAAGAGCGTCGTCGAGATCCTCGGGCACCGGCTCGATACGCTGATCCATTCCCTCGACGGCCTGAAGCGCCGGGACGGCGCCGTGCGCCTCATGGCCCATACCCGGATGCAGCGGGCGCTTCCGTTCACGGCGTCCGACAAGATCGACACCTGGCTCCAGCCCCTGGAGCGGCACCGGCAGGCCCTGCAGGACCTCGCTCTCCGCCTGCTCGTCGTTCAGCTCGGCGGCCCGATCGGAACCCGCGGTGAGCTGAAACAGCACGGCGACGCGGTCGCCGGCCAGATGGCCGAAACCCTGGGGCTCGGCCTCGCTCCATCGTGGCATTCCCAGCGCGACAGGATCGGCGAGTTCGGGGCGTTCCTGTCGCTGCTCACGGGCACTCTCGGCAAGCTCGGGCAGGACGTCGCCCTGATGGCGCAGAACGAGGTCGGCGAGGTGAAGCTCGCCGCGGGCGGAGGCTCGTCGGCCATGGCGCACAAGTCCAATCCGGTGCCCGCCGAGGTGCTCGTCGCGCTGGCCCGCTTCAATGCCGGAATGCTCGGCACCCTGCATCAGGCTCTCGTGCACGAGGGCGAGCGCTCCGGTGCGGCCTGGACGCTGGAATGGATGGTGCTGCCGCCGATGGTGGTTTCAGCCGCCGCAGCCCTGAGCAGGGCTCAGGGACTGATCGCCGGCATCACCTTCGCGCCCTCGAAAGCCGTCGAGACCTGACCTCCGTCAGGCATCGCCGACGATCACGGTGACCCGCCCGGAGCCGCCGCAATCCGGGCATGGTTTCTGCCCGACGCTGCCGGATCCGTCGCAGGTGGGGCAGACGTTTTCTCCGGTCTGCTTGGCGCCCGGCACATCCTCGTCCCCGGGATTCTTCCGATCGGTATCCGACATGAACTGGCTCCTTCGCTGGGTAACGCCGGGGACCTGCGCGGGTTCTGGCGAGGGTCAGGCCATGGCGCTCTGCTGCAGGGCCCGAAAGGCGAGGGGCGCGAGCCCGGTCCTCTGCTTGAAGAAGCGGGCGAAATAGGCCGGGTCGTCGAAGGCCAGGGTCAGCGCGATCTCCTTGGCGCTCATGGTGGTGAAGGTCAGGTAGCGCTTCGCCTCGAGGACGATCCGCTGGTGCACGATTCCGAGCGCGGTGTCGCCGAGATGCTCGCGGCAGATACGGTTGAGATGGGGCGCCGTCAGGCCGAGCCTGCGGGCATAGGCGTCGATCGGCTGGTGGCTGCGGAAATCCCGGTCGACGAGTTCCCGGAAGCGCAGGGCGTGCCGGAGGGCCGGGCGCCCGGACCCGTTGTGGCCGGGAGCGGCCGCCGAGCCCAGCAGGCGATGGATCGCGATCAGGATCAGCATCAGCCGGGCCTGGATCGCCTCGGAACGCCCGTGTCCGCGCCCGCCGAACTCCTCCGCGAGGCACGCGATGTCTCGGCTCAGCGTGCGGCTGATGTCCTCATGCTCGCCGAGATCGGCCACTTGAACCGACCGGAACGTCTCGCGGACACCATGCATGTCCGCGAGGATCTGGGACAGGCGGCTGTCGAACAGCGTGAGGACCGTTCCCGCGACGTCCGGCGAGAAGGCGTAGCCGTGCACGCTCATCGGGGGCAGGGCCACGAGGGCAGGGCCGGTCAATCCTGTGCTCCGGCCGTCGATCACGATCTCCGCCGTCCCGGCCGCGAGATGCAGGATCTGGAATAGCCGCTCGTGCCGGTGCGGCAGGATCCTGTAATTGTGCAAGCGGCTGCGGACCTGGATGGTCTCGCAATGAACCCAGTCCGCCGCCGGATCCTCGCCGGATTCTCCATAGAGCGCGTAGGTTGGAATGTCGGCGATGGTCACGTCGGGTCGATCCGTCCTGCATCAGCGAATGTTCGGAATGTCCAATCTGATGCTCGCTTTGTCTATTGGCCGTTGGGCGGCCGGAGTTCATTCTTGGACCCAATGAACAAGGCGGCCGCGGCTGCCATTCCGGAGGAGATCGCGCATGCGCACCAAGGTCGCCATCATCGGGGCGGGACCCGCCGGGCTCCTGCTCGGCCGCCTTCTCGACAGGGCCGGGATCGACACCGTCATCCTCGAACGGAGGAGCCAGGACTACGTGCTCGGACGCATCCGCGCCGGCGTCCTCGAACAGGGCACGGTCGAGCTCCTGGACAAGGCGGGCGTCGGCGAGAGACTGCATGCGGATGGGCTCGTCCATGACGGGGTCGAGCTCTGCTTCGACGGCGACAGGCACCGCTTCGACTTCCGCGCGCTGATCGACAGGACGGTGACCGTCTACGGGCAGACGGAGGTCACCCGCGACCTGATGCAGGCCCGCGACGCTTCGGGCGCGACCACGATCTACGAAGCCGAGAACGTGTCGCTCCACGGCTTCGACAGCGACCGGCCGAGCGTGCGCTACGTCAAGGACGGCGTCGAGCACGAGATCGCCTGCGACTTCATCGCCGGGTGCGACGGCTATCACGGGGTGGCGCGCGCCAGCGTGCCGGAGGGCGCCATCCGCACGTTCGAGCGGGTCTATCCCTTCGGCTGGCTCGGCATCCTGGTCGACAGGCCGCCCGTCGCCGAGGAGCTGATCTACGCGCACCACGAGCGCGGCTTCGCCCTGTGCTCCATGCGTTCGCACAGCCGCAGCCGCTACTACGTCCAGGTGCCGGCGGACGAGAAGGTCGAGGCATGGTCGGACGACCGCTTCTGGGACGAGCTGCGGCGCAGGGTCGACCGGGAGACGGCCGACGCTCTGGTGACCGGACCTTCGATCGAGAAGTCGATCGCGCCCTTGCGGAGCTTCGTGGCCGAGCCGCTCCGGTTCGGGCGTCTCTTTCTGGCCGGCGACGCCGCCCATATCGTGCCGCCCACCGGCGCCAAGGGGCTGAACCTCGCGGCGAGCGATGTCGGGGCCCTGGCCGAGGCGCTCGTCGAGTTCTACGCCGAGCGGTCCACCGCGGGCGTCGACGGGTATTCGGCGCGCGTGCTCGCGCGGATCTGGAAGGCCGAGCGGTTCTCCTGGTGGATGACCTCGATCCTGCACACCTTCCCCGAGACCGACGCCTTCAGCCGCCGGATCCAGCGGGCGGAGTTCGATTACCTCAGAAGTTCCGACGCCGCCGCGCGGTCCCTGGCGGAGAACTACACGGGGTTGCCGATGTGAGTTTCCGGCTCGGCCTCACCGGATCGGGAAGGCCGGCCATGACGCGGAGTGTTTTCGACCGCGGACTTCTTACGTCTTGTCGGCCTTGGCGAAACTCTCGTGGCGGTCCGCGATGGCGCTCGCCAGGGAGCCGTCGAGGCCGAGCTCGTCGATCATGCGGCTCGCCTCGCGCATTTCCGCCGCGCGCCGGATGCCGTGCTGGCGCACGCGGGACATCATGGTCCTGGCCAGATTTTCCCAGTCCATGCCCGGATACGAGGCCGTCAGGCTCGCCAGGACGGCCGGCATGACGCCGGCCTTGTCGGACGCCAGCGAGAAGTCCACCATCAGGGCCTCCATGCCCTTGATCACGATGCTGCGGCACAGTTTCGTGGCGGACGCAGTGCCGATCCCGGTGCTGACCGGGGTGATCCGCATGCCGAGATCGTTGAGGCGGGCCGAAACCTCCGCGGCTCTTTCGCCGCCGCTCAGGATCGGAACCGCGAGTCCCGGCTCCTTCACGGGCGCCATGACGGCGAACTCGACGAAGTCGGCGCCCCGGTCCCGCATGGGCTTCGCCACCCGCTCCTTGGTGGCGGGAGAGACCGAGTTCAGGTCGACATAGATCTGCGAGGCATGAAGATGCGGCGCCACCTGTTCGGCCGCCGCGACGGCCGAGTCCGCCGTGACGGCGGAGATCACGATGCCGGCCCCCCGGCACGCATCCGCCGGGCCGTCCGCGGCGTGAACGCCCGCCGCCAGAGCCCGCCGCCGCAGCTCCGGACCTTTGCCGGGATCGTCGAACAGGATGTCGTAGACCCTGATCCGCACGCCCGGCTTGCCCGCGAGCTGGTAGGCAAAAAGCTGTCCGACTTCTCCATAGCCGATGAAGGCGATCTCGAGGCTCATGTGTGTGCACCGCTGATTAAGGGACCTGTGACCGTCAGTCCTCGTCCTTGTATTCGACATAGGTGAGACCCGCCTTCGCCAGCGGCTCGCGCATCTTGTAGAGGTCGAGGCCCAGCACGCCGGACGCGAGGGTCTCGCGCTTCGATCCCTCGGTGGCGACACGTGCCTCCCCCGCGACGGCAACGGCTTCGGCCTCCCGGCGCGGCACCACCACGACGCCGTCGTCGTCGGCCACGATCACGTCGCCGGGCTTCACCAGGGCGCCGGCGCAGACCACCGGAACGTTCACCGAGCCGAGGGTCGCCTTCACGGTGCCCTTCGCGGAAACGGCGCGGGACCAGACGGGGAAGCCCATCTCGGTCAGGGTCTTCACGTCGCGCACGCCGGCATCGATCACGAGGCCGACCACCCCGCGGGCCTTCAGGGAGGTTGCCAGCAGGTCGCCGAACATCCCGTCCGTGTTGTCCGTGGTCACGCCGACGACCAGAATGTCGCCCGGCCGGCACTGCTCGACCGCCACATGGATCATCCAGTTGTCGCCGGGCTGGGCGAGCACCGTCACGGCGCTGCCGGCCACCTGGGCGCCGGCCCAGATCGGCCGCATGTAGGGCTTTAGCAGGCCGACGCGGCCCATGGCCTCGTGGGTGGTCGCGGTGCCGAGCTCGGCGAGGCGATCGACCATGGACTGATCGACGCGCGGAATGTTGGTGACGACGACGGGCTTCATGCCAGTTCCTCGACGATCTGGGGGAAGATGCGCTGGTAGGCCTCGCCGTAGGTCATGGCCCGGCCCGAGTTGCGGCCGCCCTGCATGCCCCGGTTCAGGGCCACGCGGGTGTAGTATTCCCAGAGATGCTTCTGGGCCGCCAGGATCTCGAAGGCCTTGCGCTTCGTCTCCCACACGTCGTCGATGTTGAGGATCACGTTGGGCTTGTAGTTGCACTGCTCGGGCTGGTGCGGCTCGAACAGGAACACCGGCGGGGCATTGTAGGCGAGGTCCGGGCTCGGCTTGTGGCCGGCCGCCTGCGCGATGATGCGGGCCTCCTGGGCGAAACGCGTCGCCTCGGGATGGTCCACGTTGTACGGGTCCTCCAGGGAATGCGTGAGCACGAAGGAGGGCTTGAGCTCGCGGTAGACGTCGACGAGCCGGTCGAGCATCTCGGGGGTGGTGTGGAGCGGGTAGTCGCCTGCGTCGAAGAACTCGATCTCGGCCCCGAGCGTCTCGGCGGCGCGCTCGGCCTCCTCGCGGCGCTGTGCCTTCACGTCGGCGAGCGACACGTCGGCCTTCTTCCAGGCCCACTGGCTCTCGCCGCGCTCGCCGAAGGACAGGCAGACGATCTTCACGCGATAGCCCTTCTTCGCATGGAGCGCGATGGCGCCGCCCGCGCGCCATACGAAGTCGCCGGGATGGGCGGTGACGACAAGTCCGGTCTTTCCAGTGCTCATGATGTCCTCGAGGAAAAGCGTTGATTCAGGCGGCGTCCAGGCCGGTGTCGAGCGCCTCGGCCAGAGCCTCGTGCGCGAAGGCATGGCCCTCGAAGAGCAGGCGCGCGGTGCGCAGCAGGCCCGCCTTCTCGACCACCGGGCTGGCCTCGGTTCCCCCGACCTCGATCACGACGCTGAACTCGCCCGTCGGGTGCTCGACCGAGAGCGTCTTTTCGCGACCTGACGGGATCCGGGCGACGCGGGCCGCCGGCGATCCGGGCAGCACGCAGGCGGTCGCGACCGTGACGGCGGCGAAGACCCCGATGGAGGCATGGCATTCATGGGGGATGAAGCTGCGGGTGCAGACGTGCCCGCCCGCTTGCGGCGGCGCCACCAGGGCCATCTTCGGCACGACCTTGGACGAGACGTCGCCGAGCCCCATCAGCCGGCCGGCTTCGAGGCGGATCTCCTCGAGGCGCGCCTTGAGTTCCGTGTCCTTGTCGAGCACGTCGCGGGGCTCGTACCCGGTCCGGCCCACGGAGGCGGCTTCGAGCACCACCACGGGCATGCCGTTGTCGATCAGGGTCGCGTCGATTCCGGCGACGCGGTCGACGGCGTTGCCGGTCGGCAGCAGCGAGCCGCAGACGGAGCCCGCGGCGTCCAGGAACTCGACGGCGATCGGCGCCGCGGTTCCGGGCACGCCGTCGATGCGCGCGTCGCCCCCGTAAGCCACGCGACCGTCGGGCGTCTGCACGCTGAGCTCCGCAATGGTGCCGGTGTTCACCGTGTGCACGCGCACCCGCGTCACGGGCCCGCGCACAGGCACAAGGCCGCGCTCGATGGCGAACGGCCCGACGCCGGCGAGGATGTTTCCGCAATTGGGCGTGACGTCGACCTTGGGCTTGTCCACGACCACCTGGCCGAACAGGAAGTCCACCTCGCAGTCCGGACGCTGCGACTTCGACACGATGGCGATCTTGCTCGTGAGCGGATGGGCGCCGCCCATGCCGTCGATCTGGCGCGGATCGGGCGATCCCATGATGGACAGAAGGAGCGCGTCACGCCGCGCCGGATCGGACGGAAGATCCTCCGCGAGGAAATAGGCGCCCTTCGAGGTGCCGCCCCGAAGGATCATGCAGGGAATGCGAGGCTGAATGGTCCGTCTCCCGCCGTCTGGTCGATGATGGGCTGAAAGGGTGCATCAGCGGCATGGGTGCATCAAATGATCTGTTTATGGGCTTTCATGAATTTTTTTCACTTAGTCGTGCGGTCTTCCGCCTGCGCCCTGCCGAGGACGCCCGCTTCGGCTCTCCGAAGGTCTGCACGATGAGCCTGCGCAGCTCGTCCGCGAGGGGCGAGAGCGGCGTACCGCGTTTCGAGATGATGCCGAGCTGGCGGGTGACGCTGGGATTGCGCAGGGGAATCAGCCTGAGCCCGCGCTCGTCGACCGTGTCGAAGGCGAGGCTCGGGATGACCGTGAGGGCGACGCCCGCCCGGACCAAGGCGACGGCGGTCTGGATGTGCTGGACCTCGAAGCGCCAGCTCAGGGTCTCCCGGCGGCTCCCCAGCGCATCGTCGATGATGATCCGGTTCCCCGTCTGCGGGCTGATCCGGATCAGCGGCTCCTCGGCGAGATCGGACCAGCTCACGTCCGATTGCGCCGCCAGAGGGTGGTCCTCGGGACAGACCAGCGTGAACGGATCCTTGATCAGCATCTCGATGTCGAAGTCCCACCGGTGGGCCGCAACCAGGGTGATGCCGAACGCGATCGTGCCGTCCTGGACCAGGTTGCTGATCTCGGTGGCCGAATTGTCGTAGATGCGCAGCACCACGTCGGGATGCCGCTCCTGGAAGCGGCGCAGGGCGCCGGGCAGGCGGCCGGACGCGATGGTCGGGAGGCACCCGATCGACAGGGTTTCCTGGCGGCTGCGGCCCTCCTGGCGGAGTTCGTCCAGGGAGCCCGCGAGATTCTCGATCGTCTCCTTCACCTTCGGCAGGAGGTTGAGCCCTGCCTGGGTCAGCGACACCTCGCGGGTGGTGCGCGACAGGAGCTTCACGCCGAGATCCTCTTCCAGCTTGCGGATCCGGTGGCTCAGAGCCGTCTGAGAGAGATTGAGATGCGCCGCCGCATGCTGGAAGCTGCCACGCTCGGCGATGGCCACGAAGGCATGAAGGCCGAGAAAGTCGATGCGCATCGGGTCTCTCCATCCGCTCCGAGGAAGCCACCATTCGGGCTGGCGCCGATATATGAAGTATCTTCATCAATCGCCAAAAACAAACCATTTGCTTCATTTCATCGTGGAAGCATCTCATGGGCGCCGCAACCGCTCGATGAAGGTCAGTCTGTTCGCATGACGTCAGCGCCGACGATTCCGCCTCCGCATCCCGATCCGCACGTTCCGTCCTTCAAGCTGCCGCCGAAGACGTGCGACACCCATTGCCACATCTTCGGGCCGAACGAGCGCTACCCCTATGTGCCGGAGCGCCCTTACACGCCACCGGATGCCCCGCTGGAGATGTTTCGCGCGCTGCACGACCGCCTCGGCGTCGAGCGGGCGGTGATCGTGAATGCGACGCCGCACGGACGCGACAACCGGGTCGTGACCGACGCCATCGCCCAGAGCAACGGGCGCTACAAGGGCGTGGCGAACGTGGACGAGACCTTCAGCGACCAGGATCTCCGACGTCTCGCCGACGCCGGCATCACCGGGTGCCGCTTCACCTTCCTGCCGCGTCTCGGCAAGCTGCCGGACATGTCGTCCTTCGACAGGATCGTTGAGCGGATCGCCGTCCTCGACTGGCATGTGGATCTGTATCTTCCCGCAACCCTGCTGACGGATTTCCGGCCCCGGCTGACGGCGCTGCCCGTTCCCTACGTGCTCGACCACATGGGCGTCGTCGATGCGAGCCTCGGGCTCGATCAGCCCGCCTTCCAGGCCCTGCTCGATCTGGTGCGGGACGACGAGAAGTGCTGGGTCAAGGTCACGTGCCCGGAGCGCATCTCGCGGGCGGGGCCGCCCTTCCACGATGTCGCGCCTTTCGGCAAGGCTCTGATCGACGCGGCGCCCGACCGGGTGCTGTGGGGAACGGACTGGCCGCATCCGAACGTGCCGGTCATGCCCGACGACGGCGATCTCGTCGATCTCATTCCGCTCTACGCGCCGGATCCGCACATCCGGCAGAAGCTTCTCGTCGACAACCCCGTGCGCCTCTTCCGCTTCGCGGAGTGAGGGGCATCGCCGCAAGCCTGCCAAGACAGGCGGCGCGACATGAAAACAGGGAGAAATACGTCATGCTTGGAACCCTCACGAGACGATCCCTTCTGGCCCTCGCCGTGGCGGCCGGGCTCGGAAGCGCCGCCCACGCTCAGCCCGCCTATCCCACACGTCCCGTGAAGGTGGTGGTTCCCTTCGGGGCCGGCGGCGTGGCCGACATCACCATCCGCATCGTGTCGGAGAAGCTGAGCGAGAAGCTCGGGCAGCGGTTCATCGTCGAGAACATGCCGGGCGCCGGCGGCATCACGGCGGCCCGGGCGGCCCTGTCGGGCGGCTCGGACGGATACACCCTGACCATGCTGACCAACGGCACCGCGATCAGCGTGCCGCTGTTCGCGAAGCTCCCGTTCGATCCTCAGGCGGATTTCGTCCCGATCTCGACCCTTGGCACCTTCGACTTCCTCTTCGTGGTCAACGCGAACTCGAAGTTCGAGAACCTCAAGGATTTCCTGCAGCAGGCCAAGGACAAGCCGGGCAGCCTGAACGTCGCCACGGTGGCGGTCGGCAGCTCGCAGCACCTCGCCTCGGTTCTGTTCAAGCAGGAGACCGGGGCTGATCTGGTCCACGTGCCGTTCCGCAGCACGCCCGATGCCCTGGTGTCCCTGCTCAGGGACGACACGCATTTGCTCATCGACAGCCAGGCGGCCGTGAAGTCCGGCCTCGAGGGCAAGCAGGTGAGGGCGATCGCGTCTTCCGGCCCGCGCCGCTCGGCCGCCATGCCGGACGTTCCGACCGTGCGGGAATCCGGGTTCGAGAGCTTCGACGTGACCTCCTGGAACGCGCTCTTCGCCCCCAAGGGAACCCCGCAGCCGATCATCGACACCCTCAACAAGGCCCTGCAGGACATCCTCAAGGAAGACGACGTCAAGGCACGCCTTCTTGACCTCGGGATCGAGGCGCGGAGCGAAACGCCGGCCGAGCTGAGCGCGCGGCTGCGCTCCGACATCGAGAAGTGGCGGGCGGTGATCGAGAAGGCCGGCATCCCGAAGCAGTAGGCGCCGGTCCATGAAGGATTTTCATCAATCCTTCAAAACAAACCATTTGCTTCATCTTTGGCCGCTGGCTCATCCTTGCCGGCGGGAGGAACAAGAACGACCCATGAGCAAACGGCCGACCATCGTCCTGCTGCCCGGGCTCCTCTGCGATGCCAGCATCTGGGAGGCGCAGAGGGGAGCGCTCGCGCCCCATGCCGACATCCGGATCGCAGATTTCTCGCAACTCGATTCCATCGACGCGATGGCCCGCTCCGCGCTGGCTCTTGCCGACGGGCCTCTGTTCGCCATCGGGCATTCGATGGGGGCGCGCGTGGCCATGGAGATGGTCCGCCAGGCGCCCGAGCGCATCGAGAAGCTCGCTCTCATCGACACAGGCGTCGACAGCCGGCGGGACGGCGAGGCGGAAAAGCGCCAGGTCCTGATTGACCTCGCGTTCGCGGAGGGCATGGAAGCCCTGGCCGACCGGTGGCTGCCGCCGATGCTGCACGAGGGCAGGGCGGAAGATCAGACGCTTCTGACTCCCCTCAAGGCCATGGTGATGCGTGCCACGCCCGAGCAGCATCACAGGCAGATCCAGGCGCTTCTCAACCGTCCGGACGTGCGGCCGCATCTCGAGGCCATCACCTGTCCTACCCTGGTGATGGTCGGACGCCAGGACCGCTGGAGCCCGCTGGCCCAGCACGAGGAGATGGCGCGCCTGATCCCGAACGCGGAACTCGTGGTGATCGAGGACAGCGGACACATGTCCCTGCTGGAGCAGCCCGAGCAGGTGTCCCGGGCCCTGCTGCGGTTTCTGGGTTTCGAGAACGACCGCATGGCTGCCGAGCGCGGCGCAGACGGAGAGGTTGAGCCGATGAGCCACGACACCATTCCGGACACGCCCCTGTTCGACCGCAAGCGGTCGCTTCGCGGCTACCGGATCAACAAGATGGCCATGGGTCTCGGCACGCCCGCCAACCGGGAGGCGTTCCGCCAGGACGAGAGCGCCTATCTCGACCGCTTCGGTCTCACGCCGGAGGAGAAGGAGGCGGTGATGACCCGCAACTGGCGCGAGATGGTGCGCCTGGGCGGCAACCTCTTCTTCATTCTCAAGATCTCGGCCGTCGATCCGGTCCGCATCACGGAGATCGGCGCCCATCAGGCGGGCATGGAACACGCGGATTTCCTGCGGGATCGTTTGGGGAAGAAGTAGGAATGGCAAAACTCATCGGAGGTCTCGGAACGTCCCATGTTCCCTCGATCAGCGCGGCCCTCGACAAGGGGCTGCGGGATACGCCGGACTGGAAGCCGTTCTTCGACGGATACATCCCGGGCCAGGACTGGGTGCGGGAGCACAAGCCCGACGTGGCCGTGGTGATCTTCAACGATCACGGCAACACGTTCTTCCTCGACAAGGTGCCGACCTTCGCGGTCGGCTGCGCGGAGGAATACCGGCCGGTCGACGAGGGCTGGGGGCCGCGGGCGATCGCTCCGTTCGAGGGAGCGGTCGACTTCTCGTGGCATTTCATCGACACCCTGGTCGAGAACCGCTTCGACCCGATGATCTGCCAGGAGATCGAGGTCGATCACGGCCTGCAGGTGCCGATGGAGCTGTTCTGGGGCAAGCCGGACGCTTGGCCCGTGAAGGTTGTGCCGATTTTCGTTAACGTCATCCAGTACCCGATCCCGCTGCCGAGCCGCTGCTACGAGATGGGGCGCGTTCTGCGTCAGGCCATCGAGAGCTATGACAGCGACGAGCGCTTCGTCGTGGTCGGAACCGGCGGGCTGTCCCACCAGCTCCAGGGCGCCCGCGCGGGCTTCGTCAATCCGCAGGCCGACCAGGCCTTCCTGAACGATATCGCGGCCGATCCCGACAGGCTCGCGAAGATGTCGCGGGAGCAATATGTCGAGATGTTCGGCAGCGAGGGCGCCGAGCTCATGATGTGGCTCGTCATGCGCGGCGCCATGGATCCCGATGTGGTGGTCCGGCACAAGCACTACTTCGTGCCGGCTTCCATGACGGGAGCCGGCATGATCGTCCTCGAAAACCGGGCGGACGCCGCCCGGGAAGCGGCCGCGTGACGCCATGTACTGGCTCATGATCTGCCGCCACCGGAACGACGCGGCAGATCTGCGCGAGCAGCACCGGGATGCGCACCGCCGGCATGTGGCTACCGGGGGCGGAGGGCTCGCCCGGGTGCTGATCGGCAGCGCCCTGACGGAGGACGACGGCGAGACGCCGAACGGGAATTTCGGCGTGCTCGAAGCGCCGTCCCGCGAGGCCGCCCAGGCTTTCGCGGAGAACGATCCGTACGCCCTGGCCGGTCTCGTCGAGTCGATCGAGATCATCGCCCTGGCGTCGCGGTTCCAGGCCCACCGGATCGACCCGATGACGCCCTAGACGACACGAGTCGTGACACTCGACGCCACAAGAACAAGCCGGAGGAAACAATCGATGCAGGACAATCCGCCCGTGAGCTCCGCTCGCCGCGCCATCACTCGCCGCCAGATCCTGATGGGAGCGGCCGCCCTGGGCCTGTCCGCAGGCTCTTCGGCGCGGGTATCGGCTCAGACCTGGCCGAGCCAGAACATCCTGCTGGTCGTTCCGTTCACGCCCGGCGGATCGACCGACATCCTGGCCCGGCTGCTCGGTCAGCGGCTCGAGGCCGCCGTGAAGAACCCGGTGATCGTCGAATCCCGTCCCGGCGCGGGCGGCTCCGTCGGCGTCGGTTCCGTGGCCCGCGCGACCCCGGACGGCCATACCCTGGTGATGGGCCATATCGGCACGTTCGCCGTGAACCCGGCGCTCTATCCCAAGCTGGCCTACGATCCGATGAAGAGCTTCGAGCCGGTGAGCGGCATCGCCAACGTGCACAACATGCTCGTCGTCCACCCGGACGTCCCGGCCAAGAGCCTGCAGGAGCTGATCGACTACGCGAAGCAGAATCCGGGCAAGCTCAACTACGCGTCCGGGGGCATCGGCAGCGCCGCGCATATCGCGACGGTCGCCCTCTGCGATCGTACCGGCATGTCGATGACCCACGTTCCCTATCGCGGCACGGCCCCGGCGGTGACGGATCTGCTCGGCGGACGGGTGCAGGTCATGTTCACCGGCGCGCCGAACCTGGTTCAGCACGTGGAAGGCGGCACGATGCGGGCTCTCGCCGTGTCCGGCCTGTCGCGCCTCGAGGCCGCCCCCACCGTGCCGACCGTTGCGGAATTGGGATTTCCCGGTTTCGAAGCGTCCCAGTGGTACGGGATCCTCGTGCCGGCCGGCACGACGAAGCCCATCGTCGATCGCCTCAACGCCGAGATCAGGGCCGCCATGGGCGCGCCGGAGATCGCCGAGCGCCTGTCGCTCGAAGGCGCCGAGGTTTGGACCACGACGCCGGACGAGTTTCGCCGTCATATCGCCAGTGAGATGGCGCGCTGGGGCGATCTCGTGAAACGCGCCGGGATCAAGCCTGAATAGCCGCGGGATCGCGGACATGACCACCATCCCGGGTTCCTGCAAGAGGCCGACAAGTGCCCGACGGGGATACCGGGGAGATTGCAACGGGAGGAAGCACAGATGTTACGACGGACTTTCATCAGCGCCGCCAGCGCCGCGGCCGCCCTGCTGGCCCTGAGCGGGGCTGCGTCGGCCCAGGAGAGCTTGAAGATCGGCCTGATCCTGCCGATGACCGGCCCCTTCGCGTCGACGGGCCGGCAGATCGAGGCGGCCGCGAAGCTCTACATGCAGCAGAACGGCGACACGGTGGCGGGCAAGAAGATCCAGCTCATCGTCAAGGACGACACCGGCACGGCCGACGTCACCAAGCGCTTGGCGCAGGAGCTGATCGTTCAGGACAAGGTGACGGTGCTCGCAGGCTTCGGGCTGACGCCGCTGGCGCTTGCGACCGCGCCGCTGGCCACTCAGGCCAAGGTGCCCGAGGTGGTGATGGCGGCCGCCACCTCGATCATTCCAGAGCAGTCGCCCTACATCGTACGATCGAGCTTCACGGCCGCGCAGGTGACCGTGCCGCTCGCCGAATGGGCCGCGAAGGAAGGCCTCAAGCGGGTGGTCACCATCGTGTCGGATTACGGTCCCGGCATCGATGTGGAGAAGGCCTTCACGGAAACCTTCACCAAGGCGGGTGGACAGGTGGAGAACCTGCGCGTGCCGCTGGCCAACCCGGACTTCTCGCCCTTCCTGCAGAAGGTTGCCGACGCCAAGCCCGATGCCCTCCTGGCCTTCGTGCCCTCCGGGGTCGGCGCGCAGTTCATGAAGCAGTTCGTCGAGAGGGGCCTCGACAAGAGCGGCATCCGGTTCCTGGCGGAAGGCAGCGTCACGGACGACGATCTTCTGAACAATATCGGCGACGTCGCTCTGGGGGCCGTCACCGCGCACCATTACTCGGCGGCCCATGACAGCCCCGAGAACAAGGCATTCGTGGAAGCGTTCAAGAAGGCCAACAACGGCATGCGGCCGAACTTCATGGCGGTGGGCGGCTATGACGGCATGCATCTCATCTACGAAGGCCTGAAGAAGACCAATGGTACGGGCGGTCAGGCGCTGATCGACGCCATGAAGGGCATGAGCTGGACGAGCCCGCGCGGCCCGGTCTCCATCGACCCGCAGACCCGCGACATCGTGCAGAACGTCTATATCCGCAAGGTCGAACGGAAGGACGGGGAGCTCTACAACGTGGAGTTCGCCACGATCCCGAACGTCAAGGATCCGGTGAAAGCCGCCAAGTCCAACTGAAATCACGCCTGCCGAAAGCGCCATCTCGCGATGGCGCTTTTTCTTGTATACAGACCCGGATCATCCTGACTGATTTTGCACCGCAAAAGCCCGTATTAGCCGCAAGTATAGTTGTTGTCGGTCCTCAACTGTATACAGTCTGTTCAGGGAGAAAACAGATGACGCACGCCAAGGCTTATCCCCTCAATGCCTGGTACGCCGCAGCCTGGAGCCATGAGATCAGGCACGAGCTCGCGGCCCGGACGATCTGCGACAAGGATGTCGTTCTCTACCGACGCACGGACGGCCAGGTCTCCGCCCTCGAGGATGCCTGCTGGCACCGCCTGCTGCCGCTCTCGATGGGTCGCCTCGAAGGCGACCAGGTGATCTGCGGCTATCACGGCCTCGTGTTCAATTCCGCCGGCCGGTGCACCTACATGCCGGCGCAGAAGACCATCAACCCGTCGGCCTGCGTGCGCTCCTATCCCGTGGCCGAGCGGCATCGCCTCGTGTGGATCTGGCCGGGCGATCCCGCACTGGCGGATCCGGCCAAGATCCCGGACTTCCATTGGAACGACGGCACCGACTGGGTCGGCGAGGGCGGCACCTTCTACAGCTTGAAATGCGACTACCGCCTCGTGATCGACAACCTCATGGACCTGACGCACGAGACCTACGTGCATGCGGGCAGCATCGGCGACGAGGCGATCACCAGCGCGCCCTTCGACGTCACGCATACGGACCACACGGCCACCGTGACGCGCTGGATGATCAACATCGAGCCGCCGCCGTTCTGGGCCCGGCAGCTCAATCGTCCCGGCGCGCATGTGGACCGGTGGCAGATCATCTATTTCCAGGCGCCGTCCACGGTCGTCGGCGACGTGGGCGTCGCCGTGACCGGAACAGGCGCCCCGCAGGGCGACCGCTCACAGGGCGTCAACGGCGCCTTCCTGGCCGCCATCACGCCGGAGAAGGACGGCTCCTGCCACTATTTCTGGAACTTCGTCAGAACCTTCCGGACGGATGACGAGCAGCTGACTCGGGACATCAACAAGGCCCATGTCAACGAGGGCAAGGGCGTCTACGACCAGGACCACGTGGTCCTCGAGGCGCAGCAGGTCGCCATCGACCGGAATCCCAGGATGCCGTTCTACAACCTCAACATCGACGCGGGCGCCCTGTGGGCGCGCAAGCTGATCGACCGGATGCTGGACGACGAATACGGCCCGCAACCGCACGTGCCGAGCCAGGCGGCCGAGTAGGGTCGACCATGGCCGAACAAATCGAATGGCGGGCCGCGAAGCTGCTCCGGACCCGGGATCTCTCCCCGGACATCCGGCTCTTCGAGATCGAGCCCTCGGGAGACTTCGTCGCCCCGACGCCCGGCAGCCACATCAACGTGAATGTGCAGATCGGCGAGAGGCCGGACGTGCGGTCCTACTCGATCGTGGGCCCCTGTTCCGACGGCCTCTACAGGATCGCCGTGAAGCTCCTCGGCGACAGCCGGGGCGGCTCCGCCTACATGTGGGGTCTCAAGCCGGGGGCCCAGCTCACCATCTCGACCCCGGGCAATCACTTCGATCTCGGCCGGGGACGACCGGAATACCTGCTCCTCGCCGGAGGCATCGGGATCACGCCGATCTTCACCATGGCGATGGCGCTGGCGGAGATCGATGCGGATTTCCGGGTGCTCTACGCCTGCCGGCGGCGGGAGGATGCGGCCCTTGCCGACGAGCTGCGCGAGCGGGTCGGCGAGCGGCTGCAGATGTTCGTCGACGCGGACGGGGGCAGGGTGGATCTCGATTCCGAGATCGCCCGGCTCGCGCCCGGCGGCGAGCTTTACGTCTGCGGGCCGATCGGCCTGCTGGAGGCGGCCAAGCGCGCCTGGCAGCAGAGCGGCCGCCCGGTCGACCAGCTCCGGTTCGAAACTTTCGGCAACAGCGGGCGCTTTGCCTCTCAGCCCTTCAAGGTCTGCATTCCCCGGCTCGACCTCGTGGTCGACGTGCCGCAGAACCAGACCATGCTCGACGCCCTCGAAACGGCCGGAGTCGCCATGATCTCGGATTGCCGGCGCGGCGAATGCGGCCTCTGCGCGCTCTCCATCCTGGAGGTGGACGGCATCGTCGATCATCGCGACGTCTTCTTCAGCGACGAGGAGAAGGCTGCCAACGCCAAACTCTGCACCTGCGTGTCGCGGGTCGCAGGGGGCAGCATCACCATCGACACGGCGGACAGGGCGGCCTGATGAGCATCGAGAAGCCCGGCGACCGCTCCCTCTCCCAAACCGTGAAGGCACAGCTTGCCCTGCGCGAACTGGTCCTTCGTGGAGCCCTGAACCCGGGCGAGCGTGTCTCCGAGCTGCAGATGGTCGAGCGCCTCGGCGTCTCCCGCACCCCGGTCCGAATGGCCCTTGTCCGTCTCGAGGAAGAGGGGCTTCTGGAAGCGATCCCGTCCGGCGGCTTCGCCGTGAAAGCCTTCTCCGAGAAGGAAGTCTTCATCTCCATCGAGATCCGCGGAACGCTGGAAGGACTGGCGGCACGCCTCGCCGCCGAGCACGGCGTCGGCCGCTCCGAGCTCGTCGAGGCCGCATCATGCCTCGACGACATCGACGAGGTCATCCGTCGCGACATGCTCGAGATCGACCTGTCGCAATATGTCGAGCTCAACGCCCGCTTTCACCGGATCCTGATCGACATGGCGGATTCTCCGCCCCTGGCACGTCAGATCGAGCGGGCGAGCGCCCTGCCGTTCGCCTCGGCGAGCGCGCTGGTTCCCGTTCAATCGCGCTCGCCGGAGCTGCATCACATTCTGACCGTCGCCCAGGACCAGCATCGCTGCGTCCTGACCGCCATCGAGCGGCGCGAGGGCAGCCGGGCCGAGGCGATCATGCGCGAGCATGCCCGCATCGCCCACCGAAATCTGGAAAGAGCGCTGACAAACCAGAGGGACATGGACCTTGTGCCGGGTTCTGCGCTCATCAAACGGCGCGTCCGCGCCTAATGGCGAAAAGCCGAAGAGGGAGTGAGGAAACATGTTGAGACGGACATTTCTAGGGGCCGCGGCCGTCCTGGCCCTGACCGGGGCCGCGTTGGCCCAGGAGCCCCTGAAGATCGGCCTGATCCTGCCGATGACCGGCCCCTTCGCGTCGACGGGCCGGCAGATCGAGGCGGCGGCGAAGCTCTACATGCAGCAGAACGGCGACACGGTGGCGGGCAAGAAGATCCAGCTCATCGTCAAGGACGACACCGGCACGGCCGACGTCACCAAGCGCCTCGCCCAGGAACTCATCGTCAACGATAAGATCGCCGTCATGGCGGGCTTCGGCCTCACGCCGCTCGCCCTCGCGCCGGCGCCTCTGGCCACCCAGGCCAAGGTGCCCGCCGTCGTGATGGCGGCCGCCACGGCGACCATCACCGAGGCCTCGCCCTACATCGTGCGCACCAGCTTCACCCTGCCGCAGGCCACCGTGCCCATGGCCGACTGGGCGGCCCAGAACGGCATCAAGAAGGTCGCGACGCTCGTGTCGGATTACGGGCCGGGCATCGACGCCGAGAAGGCGTTCACCACAGCCTTCACGGCCAAGGGCGGGCAGGTGGAGAACCTGCGGGTGCCGCTGGCCAACCCGGACTTCTCGCCGTTCCTGCAGAAGGTGGCGGACGCCAAGCCCGACGCCCTGTTCGTATTCGTGCCGTCAGGCATCGGCGCGCAGTTCATGAAGCAGTTCGTGGAACGCGGCCTCGACAAGAGCGGGATCAGGCTGATCGGCCCCGGCGACGTGACGGACGACGACCTGCTCAACAACATGGGCGACGTGGCGCTCGGGGCGATCACGACCCAGCATTACTCGGCAGCCCATGACAGCCCGGAGAACAAGGCCTTCGTGGAGGCGTTCAAGAAGGCCAACAACGGCATGCGGCCGAACTTCATGGCGGTGGGCGGCTACGACGGCATGCATCTGATCTATGAGGGCCTGAAGAAGACCAGCGGCCAGGGAGGCCAGGCGCTGATCGACGCCATGAAGGGCATGAGCTGGACGAGCCCGCGCGGCCCGGTCTCCATCGATCCGCAGACCCGCGACATCGTGCAGAACATCTACGTGCGCAAGGTCGAACGGAAGGACGGGGAGCTCTACAACGTGGAGTTCGCCACGATCCCGAACGTCAAGGACCCGGTGAAAGCCGCCAAGTCCAACTGATCGCAGTGGCAGGCGCCGTCGCATGACGGCGCCTGCGTTACGTTTCCTGGAGAGACCGGTGCTGACCATTCTCTTTGACGGTATGGCCTACGGCATGCTGCTGTTCGTGCTGGCCTGCGGGCTTGCCGTGACCCTGGGGCTGATGAACTTCGTCAACCTGGCGCACGGGGCCTTCGCCATGGCGGGCGGCTATGTGACGGCCGTCCTGATGAACCGCTACGGGGTTCCGTTCCTCCTGACGCTGCCGCTGGCCTTCCTCGTCCCGGCCCTCGCGGGTCTCGTGCTCGAACGGACCCTCTACAAGCAGCTCTACACGCGCAGCCATCTCGATCAGGTGTTGTTCTCCATCGGCCTCGTGTTCATGGCGGTGGCCGCCGTCGACTACACGATGGGATCGCAGCAGCAGATGATCCGCATCCCCACCTGGCTGCAGGGGCGGGTCGAGATCCTGGGGATCCAGGTCGGCCTCTACCGCAGCTTCATCATCGCGGTCTGCGGCGTTCTGGTGGTGACCCTGCAATTCATTCTCACCCGGACCCGGTTCGGCAGCCGCCTGAGGGCCGCCGTGGACGATCCCCGCGTGGCGCGAGGGCTCGGCATCAACGTCAGCGTGATCTTCGCCGCCACATTCGCGGTGGGGTCCGGCCTCGCGGGGCTGGGCGGCGCCCTCGGGGCCGAGATCCTGGGGCTCGACCCCACGTTCCCGCTCAAGTTCATGATCTACTTCCTGATCGTCGTGACCGTCGGCGGGACGACGAGCATCACCGGTCCCTTCCTGGCCTCCCTGCTGCTCGGGATCGCCGACGTGGCCGGGAAGTACTACGTGCCGAGCCTAGGCGCCTTCGTCATCTACACGCTGATGATCGTCGTTCTCGTTCTCCGCCCACAGGGGCTCTTCGCCCGTGCGCGCTGAACCGACAGGAAACAAGCCGATGCAGTCGAATACTGCCGATAACGTAAGGGCGGCCCTGGGCCGGAGAGGCCGATGGGGCTGGGGCGAGATCGCCTTCTGGCTCATGGCGGCCGCGACCCTGTTCTTCCTGCCCGAGCGCCACCTCATCCTGAACGAGGTCGCGATCATCGGCCTGTTCGCCCTGTCTCTGGACCTGATCCTCGGCTATGCGGGCATCGTATCTTTGGGTCATGCCGCGTTCTTCGGCCTGGGCGCCTATGCGGCCGGCATCCTCGCCAGGAACGGAATCGGCGATCCCCTCGTGGGCCTGGCCGTCGCGGCACTCGCCGCGGCGATCCTCGGGTTCGTCACCAGCTTCCTCGTCCTGCGCGGATCGGACCTGACCAAGCTCATGGTGACGCTCGGCGTCGCTCTCGTCCTCGGCGAACTCGCCAACCAGATGTCGTGGCTCACCGGCGGCGCGGACGGTCTCCAGGGCATCAGCATGGGGCCGATCCTCGGCCTGTTCGAGTTCGACATCTTCGGCACGGTCGCCTACACCTACAGCCTCGTGGTGACCTTCGTGCTGTTCGTCCTGGCACGCCGGATCGTCGTATCGCCCTATGGGCTGTCGCTGCGCTCGATCCGCGACAATCCCCTGCGGGCCAGGGCGGTCGGAATCCCCGTCAACCGCCGCCTCGTGGCGATCTACACGCTGGCAGCCGCCTATGCAGGGATTGCCGGCGCCCTGCTGGCGCAGACCACCCAGTTCGTGTCCCTCGACGTGCTCGCCTTCCACCGCTCGGCGGACGTGATGCTCGTGCTGGTGATCGGCGGCGTCGGTTATCTCTACGGCGGGCTCATCGGGGCCGTGTTCTTCAAGGTGCTGCAGGACGTCTTGTCCGCCTGGACGCCGCAATACTGGCAGTTCTGGATCGGCCTGATCCTCGTCCTTCTCGTGCTGGCAGGGCGCGAGCGGCTGACGGACCGCATCCGGGCCCTGTGGCCGCGCTCGAGGCGCAGCCTCGTGGCGGATGCTTCGCAGCCTCTGCCGACGACGAAAGCCCGGGAGGTCTGACATGGCGCCCGCTCTCGAAACCAGGGGCCTCATCAAGCGCTTCGGCGGCCTCGTGGCCACGGACAACGTGACGTTCAGGCTGGAGCAGGGCGCCCGCCACGCCCTCATCGGGCCGAACGGCGCCGGTAAGACCACGTTCATCAACCTCCTCACGGGAGTGCTCGCCCCCACATCGGGGCAGATCCTGCTGGAAGGTCAGGACATCACGCGCCTGCGGCCCGAACTGCGGGTCCAGCGCGGTCTTGCCCGAACGTTCCAGATCAACCAGCTTTTCCCGGCCATGACGCCCCTCGAAACGCTCGGCTTGGCGGTCTCCGAGCGCATGGGAGGAGGGCGCGACTGGTGGCGGGTGATCGGCAGCAAGCGCGAGATCGTCGACGAGATCGTCGAGATCGCGCAGCGCTTCCGCCTGACCGATGTGCTAGACGAGCGCACATCGAACCTGGCCTACGGTAAGCAGCGTCTGCTGGAGATCGCCGTCGCCTTCGCCTGCCGGCCGCGGGTGCTCCTGCTCGACGAGCCGGCCGCCGGCGTGCCGGAGGCCGAGCGGCACGAACTGCTCGCCACGGTGGCGGCTCTGCCGCGGGATGTGTCAGTTCTCCTGATCGAGCATGACATGGATCTGGTGTTCAGCTTCGCGGACAGGATCTCGGTCCTGGTCAACGGTGCGCTGTTCACCGAAGGCAGCGTCGACGAGGTCTCGACCGACCCGAGGGTTCGGGCGGTCTATCTCGGGGAGAGCATCGATGAGTGATCTTCTGCAACTCAGCCAGGTCTCCGCCGGCTACGGGGAGGCGGTCGTGATCTCGAACATCGACCTCCGGCTCAAACCAGGGGAATCCCTGGCGGTGCTCGGCCGCAACGGCACCGGCAAGACGACCCTGCTCAACACGATCATCGGCGTGACCCGGCTGCGCGGCGGCTCGATCCGGCTCGACGGCCGGGACGTCACGGCAATCCGCCCGGACAGGCGGGCGCTCGCCGGGATCGGCTGGGTGCCGCAGGAGCGCAACATCTTCAAGTCCCTGACCGTGGAGGAGAACATCACCGCGGTGGCGCTCCCCGGACCCTGGACGCTGGCCCGCGCCTACGAGATGTTTCCCCGCCTGAAGGAGCGTCGCTCCAATCTCGGCAACCAGCTCTCCGGCGGCGAGCAGCAGATGCTGGCCATCGCCCGCGCGCTCGTGCTCAATCCCAAGCTCATGCTGCTGGATGAGCCGACCGAGGGTCTCGCACCCATCATCATCGAGGAGCTGCTGGCGGCCCTGAACCGGATCATCCGTCAGGAGGGGATGTCCGCCATCGTGGTGGAGCAGCATGCCCAGAAGATCCTCGGCGTGACCGACAATGCCGTCATCCTCGACCGCGGCACCATCGTGCATGCCGGTACAAGCCGGTCGCTGATCGATGACCCGGCGGCTCTCGAACAGCATCTCGGGGTGACGGCCAAGAAGAAGCCGGCCCGGGTGGCCGCGCGTTAGATTTTTCATCTGGAGGAACGCCCATGCAACGCACCAAACCGCCTTTCCGCGCCGACATGGTCGGCAGCCTGCTCCGTACCGCTGCCTTGAAGGAAGCGCGCCACAAGCATCACGACGGCGAGATCTCGGACGAGGCCTTGAAGGAGGTCGAGGACCGCGAGATCCGGGCCCTGATCAAGCGTCAGGAGGAGATCGGCCTGCAGGCAGTGACGGACGGCGAGTTCCGCCGCGCCTTCTGGCACTTCGACTTTCTGGAGCATCTCGACGGCGTGACGTCCGTCGAGGCCGATTCCGGCATGAACTTCAAGGGAGGCGTCGGCATTTCGAAGGCGCTGCGGATCACCGGCAAGGTCGGCTTTTCCGGCCATCACCCGATGATCGACCATTTCCGCTTCGTGAAGGACAACACGGACCGGGTCGCCAAGATGACCATTCCGGGACCGAGCATGCTCCATTACCGCGGCGGGCGGAAGATGATGAACATGGGCGTCTACCCGAACATGGACGACTTCTACGCGGATGTCGGCCGGGCCTACAACAAGGCCGTTCACGCCTTCTATGATGCCGGCTGCCGCTATCTCCAGCTCGACGACATCTCGTTCGCCTATCTCTGCGATCCGGAGCAGCGCGAGATGCTGCGCCAGCGCGGGGACGATCCGGAAAAGCAGCCCGAGATCTATGCCGGCATGGTGCGCGAGGCGCTGAGGGACAAGCCGGAGGATCTGACGATCACCATGCACCTGTGCCGCGGCAACTTCCGCTCGACCTTTATCGCGTCGGGCGGCTACGAGCCGGTCGCGGAGGTGTTGTTCAACCGCATGCCGGTAGACGGCTACTTCATGGAATGGGACACGGACCGCGCCGGGGGCTTCGAGCCCCTGCGGTTCCTGCCGAAGGGCAAGTCCGTCGTTCTCGGCCTCGTGACCTCCAAGACCGGGATCCTCGAGAAGAAGGACGACATCAAGCGCCGGATCGACGAGGCGACGAAATATGTCGATCTCGATCAGCTCTGCCTCTCGCCTCAATGCGGCTTCGCCTCGACCGAGGAGGGCAACACCCTGGCCGAGGACGAGCAATGGGCCAAGCTGCGCATGATCGTCGAGATCGCCGAAGAGGTGTGGGGCAGCCCTGGCTCCGGAGCCCAGAAGGCGGCCTGATCGGGCAGGCGAGGGGACGGACCCTGCGTTCCCTCGCCATTCCCGTCACATGCGAGAGACATGCTGATGCAAGACGAACCGGTGCTCGACCTGGCCCATCTCGGCCACCTTGAACTGCTCACGCCGAAGCCCGAGGAGAGCCTGCGCTTCTTCGTCGACGTGCTCGGCATGACGGAGAGCGGGCGCCAGGGAGACTCCGTCTATCTCCGGGGCTGGGACGATTACGAGCGCCACTCGCTCAAGCTCACGGCGTCGAAGAAGCCCGGCATGGGCCACATGGCGTTCCGTGCCCGGAGCCCGCAGGCTCTGGAGCGTCGCGTGGCCGCCCTGAAAGGGTCGAGCTATGAGATCGGCTGGACGGATGGCGATCTCGGTCATGGGCCGGCCTTCCTCTGCCGCGATCCGGACGGGCATGTGGTCGAGCTCTATTACGAAACCGAGTGGTATCAGGCTCCGCCGGAACTGAAGCCGGCCCTGAAGAACCAGGCGCAGCGTTTTCCGGCCCGTGGCGTCAATGTCCGCCGGCTCGACCACCTGAACTGCCTTGCCTCGGACATCCGGGCGAACCGGGTTTTCTACGAGACTTATCTCGGGTGCCGCCTGACCGAGCAGATCGTCCTCGACGACGGCAACGAGGCCGGCATGTGGATGACGCTGACCAACAAGAGCTACGACTTCGCCTTCACGCGGGACCATACCGGCGCGAGGGGCCGCTTCCATCACCTGACCTATGCGCTCGACAGCCGCGAAGACGTCTTGAGAGCCGCCGACATCTTTCTGGAGGCCGGCGTCCCGATCGAGTCCGGGCCGCACAAGCACGCGGTGCAGCAGACCTTCTTCCTGTATGTGTACGAGCCGGGCGGCAACCGGGTCGAGGTCTGCAACGCCGGCGCCCGGCTCATCCTGGCCCCGGACTGGAAGCCGGTCGTCTGGACCGAGGAGGAGCGCAGGAAAGGCCAGGCCTGGGGCATGAAGACCGTCGAGTCGTTCCACACCTACGGGACGCCTCCAGTCGAGATCGACGACTAGGACGGATCCTTCCGGGACAACGGTCAGGCGTTTGCTGGATCTCAGGCTCGTGTTGGCGGCGCGAGCGGGACCCGGCGTTAACTTTACCGAAGCATTAACGCCGAACCCGTCACACCATTGCGTTGACTCATAAGAAAATATTTCCGAATTCTATTGTAGCTATATGTTGAAGCCCATGGCGGGTTGAGCTCTCACTCGGATGAGAACGGCTCAAAGGCATGATGCCGCCCCGCCATACCGGTGAGAGCCCGGTATATTTCACCAAAGACATCGTCCTTGTTCTTTCGGCCGAAAGGCCATTGGTAGCGTTATGGATCGGTCCGCCATTTCTACCGCGGCACCATCGATGGTGTCCGCCGGCCCCTGGCTGACGCGCCCGTTCAGAGGCCTGATCGGCCGCTTCGGGATCGGGTTCCTGATCCCGGTGATAGAGGCGACGCTGCTCATCACCCTGCTGGCGCTGGCGCTTCCCGTCGCGCTGCTTCAGGTCTACGACCGGATCCTGCCGAACAAGGCTATCGGGACCCTGGCGGTGCTTGCCACGACGGTGGCCATCGCGGTCCTTCTGGAGGCGCTGCTGCGCCACGTGCGCGGCCGGGTGCTCGCCCGTGTCGCGGCAACCTCGGAGGCCCAGGCCCATCGCCAGGCCATGCAATGCCTGCTGAATGCCCCTCTGTCCGAACTCGAGGCCCACGGCAACGGCTATTACGCCGAGCGCCTCTCGGCGATCGGCACCCTGCGCGAGGCCTGGTCCGGTCCCGCCCTGCAGGCGATGCTCGACCTTCCTTTCGCGCTGCTCTACCTCCTCGGCATCTGGTATCTGGCAGGTCCCCTGGTTCTGGTGCCCCTGACGCTTCTGGCCGGCGTCGGCCTTCTGGCTGCGCTGACCGGACACCGTGTTCGCCGCGCGGCACATGAGCTCGCGATGGCCGAGGAGCGTCGCTTCAATTTTCTCTTCGACACGCTGAACTGCATTCACTCCATGAAGGTGCTGGGCGCCGAGCCCTTGCTGGAGAGGCGCTACGAGCGCCTGCAGAACGGCTCCGCGCAACTGCGTCGGAAGCTGTCGCATCGGATTTCGTCCGGTCAGGAAGGCGGCATGCTGCTGGCCCAGGTCGCCACGGTGGGAGTCGCGGCCTTCGGGTGCCACATGGTTCTGAGCGGACAGCTCAGCGTCGGCGGGCTTGGCGCCTGCACCATGCTGGTCGGTCGCACGATGCAGCCTCTCCTCGGCGGCGTCGCCCTGTGGTCGCGCCTGCAATCGCTCAGAGAGAGCAAGCGGCGCGTCGCCGAGATCGGGGCGCTTCCGCAGGAACGCAGCGCCGGGCGGCCCGCCTTGCAGGTCCCTGCCGGTCACGTTCTTCTGCAGGACGTTCGGTTCCGGACCCCGCGCTATAGCGAATGGCTGTTCGACGGTCTCGACCTTGAAGCCCTGCCGGGCGAGATCGTCGGCATCACGGGCTCCAACGGATCCGGCCGTTCCGCATTGCTGCGCCTGATCGCGGGAGACCTCAAGGCGACGAGCGGACAGGTCCAGATCGACGGGCAGGATCTCGCCGAGGTCGATGTCGGGCCGGCACGGCGGCTCGTCGCTCTGGTGCCGCCGGATCCGGCACTGGTCCGGGGCACCCTGCTGCAGAACATGACCATGCATCAGCCGCAGCGCGAGGGTCTGGCCCTGCGCTTGGCGACGGAACTCGGTCTCGACCAGGTTGCCAGCGCCTTGCCGGGCGGCTGGCACACCCAGGTCGGTGTGGCCGCCACGCCCTTGCCGCGCGGCGCCGCCCAGCGCATCGGTGTCGTTCGTGCACTCGTCGAGGAACCGCGCATCCTGCTCCTGGACGACATCACGTCGCAGATCGACGGCGACAGCGATGCACGACTGGCCCGTCTCCTGGCGGACCTGCGGGGCAGGGTGACGGTGGTGATCGTCACGCATCGCCCCTCCACGTTGAACATCGCCGACAGGGTCTACGCGATCCGGGACAGCCGATTGGAGCGCGTGTCATGAACCTGGCCAAGGAAGACCGTTCGCGCTTTCCGCTGGAACTGCCGGAGGATCTGGTTGCGCCATCCGATCTCGCCCGCTGCCTGACGTCCATGCTGTGGCTGATGGAATGGTCCGGCAGCGCGGACGATCTGCTGTCGGCTCTGCCGCATGTCAAACCGGACCTCGACATCACGGACGTGCGGAACACTCTGGCCATCCTGGGCTATCCGACCCGCATGGAGCGCCTGTCGCGCGGGAGCCTCGACCCGAGGCGGCTGCCGGCGATCCTGCTCCCGACGGGCGGCGCAGCGGCAATCGTCTATCGCGACGAAGAGGGGAGAATCCTTCTCCTCGACGGGGCGACCGGCCACGTGGAGCCCTGCAGCCCGGAGACGCTTCGCGGGACCTTGATGCTCGTCATCGATGCGGATGTAGGAGCGTCGCGTCAGGGGTGGTTCAGCGGAATCGCCCGGCGGTTCCGCGGCGATCTGCCGGCGCTGCTCGGCATCAGCGGATTGATGGCGGTGCTCGGGCTCGCGGTGCCCGTATTCACCATGTCGGTGTTCGACACCGTGATCGCCGGCTATAGCCCGCAGACCCTGCCGATGCTGGTCGTTGGCGCGGCAATCGCCATCCTCCTTGAGGTCGCATTCCGGTCCATTCGCCAGCGGGCTCTGCTCAGCATCGCGGAACGGCTCGACCGGACCGTGCCGAGCGCCGTCTTCACGCAGCTCATGTCCCTGCCGACGGCCCTGGTGGAAAGAGCCGGAACCGCCTCCCAAGTCTCGCGGCTCCGCGATTTCGCGGCGATCCGTGAGTTTCTCACGGGCAGTTTCGCCGTCGCTCTTCTCGACATGCCTTTCACGCTGCTCGTCATCATCCTCATGGTGCTGCTGGGGGGCTGGATTGCGGTGGTTCCGGTGGGCACGGCCATCGGGTTCGTCGCCCTCTACCTCGTGTCCCGCGGCCCGATGCGACTGGCGATTGAGCAGGCCGCTCGGGCCAATCAGGCGCGGGAAGCGCTCGCTGTCGAAGCTCTCGAAACCGTCAGGACCCTGAAGCTCGTCGGGGCTGAGGAGCGCTGGATCGATCGCTATTCCGCCGCAGCGGCTGCCGCGGCCGTCGCCTCGGCCCGGGTCAGCACCTTGTCCGGGTCGGTTCTCGCCACGAGCCAAGCTCTCGTGACCCTGTCGGGTCTCGCCGCCGTCGTGATGGGAGTGCTCGCGGTTCTGGGCGGCTCGATGACCGCAGGTGCGCTGATTGCCGGGATGATGCTGATCTGGCGA
Source organism: Microvirga terrae (assembly GCF_013307435.2). Lineage (NCBI taxonomy): Bacteria > Pseudomonadati > Pseudomonadota > Alphaproteobacteria > Hyphomicrobiales > Methylobacteriaceae > Microvirga > Microvirga terrae. Next base: position 2,786,216 of record NZ_CP102845.1, on the reverse strand, counting down.
ATTCTCGGCCCGCTGCAGACCTGCTTCGTGATGCTGTCGCGCTGGGAGCAGACACAGGCCTCCATCCGGCAGGTCGACGGGCTGATGGCCCTGGAGACGGAACGGCCTCCGCCGCTCGAGGCGCGCATGGCGCCGCCGGAGCAGGGCGCCATCGTGTTCCAGCGCGTGACCCTGCGCTATCTTCCGCAATCCGAACCGGTTCTCGCCGGTGCCAGCTTCGCCATCCAGCCCGGTCAGGTCGTTGCCGTGACGGGTGCGGAAGGAAGTGGCAAATCGACCCTGCTTCTGCTGATCGCAGGGCTCTACAGGCCTCAGGGTGGACTCGTTCGGATCGACAGCCACGACGTGCGCTCCTTCAACCCCGCCGTGCTTCGTCGCAGCATCGGCTGGGTGCCGCAATCGCCCGGTCTTCTCTACGGCACGGTGGCGCAGAACCTGCGTCTCGCCCGCCCCAGCGCGTCGGACACGGAGCTCCGCGACGCGGCCGCGGAAGCCGGTGTCCTTGAGGCCATCGAGGCGCTGCCGCAGGGCTTCGACACCCGAGTGGGCGACAACCAGAGCGGCCGCCTGCCGCGCAGCATCCTGCAACGGATCGCCCTTGCGGGCGCCTTGCTGCGTAATGCGCCGATCCTGTTGCTCGATGAACCTGTCGCGGGTCTCGACGACGCCTGCGCGAAAGCCTTCACCGACGTCATCGCCTCGCGCCGCGGCCGTTGCACGATCCTGATGGCAACCCACCGGCCGAGCCACATCCGGCTGGCCGACCGCGTCCTGCGCCTGCGTGACGGTCAGGTGGAAGAACTCGACCAGCAGACGGCTCCTCCCGTCGGCCCCCGTCCGACGAGAGCTCCGATCGGCCCGTCCGTGGCGAACGCCGCCTTCGGTCATCTGTCTGCCGCCAACAACTCGAAAGTTGCATGATGAGCAAGACCGCACTCTCCGCCACGACCGGCGAAATCCTCCCGCCGATGGCGGACCGTCATGTCCTGCCGCGTGCAAGCCGCAAGCCGCGTCCCGACGGCCATGTGCTTGCCCTCGAAGAGCTGCGGGTGCATGGGCTCGAACGAACGGTCGTCCTCGGAACCGGGCTTCTGGTCGCCGCAGGACTGACCTGGGCGACGCTTGCCCATGTGCCGGAAGTCGCCGTCAGCGTGGGCGAGATCGCCCCGACCGTGGCGCCCGCGCCCGTTCAGCATCTCGAGGGCGGGATCGTCGCCGAGGTGCTCGTGAACGAGGGCGAATCCGTCGAGGAGGGGCAGGCTCTCATGCGCATGAACGATGCGATCGCGCAGTCGGAGCTGTCGCAGGCGCGTCATAGGCTCGAATCTCTCCAATTGCAGTCGGAGCGCCTTGCTGCAGCTGCCGAGGGCAACATGGTGGCTCTCGACCTTCGTGGGCGTCAGGGGCCGCTGGCCGGGGTCATTGCTCATGCGGGCGGAGAGGCTGAAACCTTGCCGCCCCTGGCCTCCGGGAAGTTCCTCGAGCCGCAGCGCGCGGCCCTGACCGCACGCCTGAAGGCCCTGGGCGACCGCGTTTCGGTTCTGCAGGAGCAGGTGGCGCAGCGGCGCGGCGATCTGGCAACGTTGGCGGGACAGATCACGTCCGTTCAGGAACAGATGGAGCTGCATTCCAAGGAGCTTGGAATTCGTGAGGACCTCGCCCGCAATGGCCTGACGACGCGTCTCTCGGTGCTGGAAGCGCAGCGCCTTTTCATGAGCGCCAAGGCCGAGCACGAGCGGCTGACCAGTCAGCGTGCCACAGCGCAGCGTAGTCTCGCCGAGGCCGAAGCCCGGGTCGTCGAGGCGCGGTCCGCGGCGGTCGACGAGGCGCGGCAGGAGGCGGCTCGCGTCGCCCTCGAGGTCGCCGAGACGAGTGACCTGGTCCACAAGCTGGAAGACAGGGCCGAGCGGATCGTGCTGCGCGCGCCGATCGGCGGCGTCGTGCGCGGGCTTGCCGTCCATCGCCCGGGAACGGTGCTGCCGCCCGGCGGACTGATCGCGGAAATCATGCCGCAGGACGCGCAGCTCGTGGCGGACGTCCGCCTGATGCCACGCGATATCGGTTTCATCGAGGTCGGCCAGCCGGTGCATGTGAAGGTTCAGGCCTTCGACTACGCGCGCTTCGGCTCCGTGGAAGGGACGGTGGAGCGCATCTCGGCCGGCACCTTCCTCGACGAGCAGCGGCAGCCGCACTACCGCGCCCGCATCGCCCTGAAGCAGCAGCATGTCGGCCATGACCCGCGTCACGCGCAGCTCGTCGCCGGCATGACCGTCCAGGCGGACATTACCACCGGCACCAAGACGGTGCTGCAGTATCTGCTGAAGCCGATCTACTCCGCCATCGCGGCATCCTTTCACGAGCGCTGAGCACATCCATGACCCAGCAACCTGATCTGACCATTCCATTCGATGCCAGCGTGGTCGACGAGGAGGCCCTGCGGGCCCTGCGCGCCGTGCAGCGGGCGGTTCCCGTCGGCGATGGCGGTGCCAGCGGCAATCTCGTTGGTGGAACGGAGGCGGTGGCGGCTTTCGGCATGGTGCCGGGAGCCCCGACGGGAGGCGGCTCCGCGGCAACCGCTGGGATCGCGCCGCTAGCAGAAACCCAGGCTGCCAGACCGATCGACGTGGCGCTCGGGAGGCTGGAGACGCCGTCTCTGTCCGGCTTGCCGATCGATATCCGGAGAGTCATTGCCGATGCTCCGGAGGTTGCTTCGACCCTCGTGCGATCGTCCGTCTCTGCGAAGGCGGGAGCGGTTGCAGGATCCTCCAGCACGCCGCCTTCCTCGACCGGGTCCTCATTTGAGCCTGGATTCGCAACCGTGGGTCCCTCCGAGCGTGAGGACCAGGCCGTCGTGGCGCCGCCTTCCGTAGACCAGCCGACGCCCGGGGAGCCTCAGCCCGAGGAGCCACGCGATACGATGGCCTCTCCTCCACGCGTCCAGGTCGCCGATGCGTCGGGCGAGGAGGATCAGCCGATCGCGCTCGACCTCACGGCCATCCTGGGCGACACGGACGGCTCGGAGGCGCTGTCGATCACGATCTTTGGCGTTCCCGAAGGCGCATCGCTGACCCATGGGACGCGCCAGCCGGACGGCAGCTGGACCGTGTCGCCGGCCGATCTGCAGCATCTCGGATTCGTTCCGCCGGAGAACTTCTCCGGCACCGTCAGCCTCACTCTGCGAGCCACATCGCAGGAGGTGAATGGCGGGACGTCGTTCGTCGATGCGCCGTTCCGGGTGCAGGTCCATGCAGTGGCCGACGCGCCGGCCGTGACGGTCGCCGACGCTCACGGACACGAGGACGTTCCCGTGAGCCTCGCTGGCCTCGGCGGCGCGTTGCGTGATACGGACGGTTCGGAGAGCCTCAGCTTCGTGCTCAGCGGAGTGCCCGAAGGAGCCACGCTCAGCGCCGGCACGGCGCTCGGTGGTGGCCGCTGGGCCCTGACGCCGGCACAACTCGAAGGCCTCACCTTCACTCCACCCCTGCAGGCATCCGGGTCGTTCACCCTGACTCTGACGGCTATCGCGACCGAAAGCGAGCCGGGCGTCCCGAGCGCCCGGACCTCGGCCACGTTCAACGTCGTCGTCGATCCGGTGGCGGATGCTGGCACGATCAGCGGGACGAGCATGGGATCGGAAGACGCCCCGATCCTGCTTCGCCCGACCTTCATGAGTCCGGATGCGGATGGATCCGAGAGCTGGGCCCAATTTACCCAGGTGGCGGGCCTCCCAGCCGGCGCCTCGCTCAACCGCGGCACCGAGATCGCGCCGGGCCTGTGGCAGGTCGCGACCGCGGATCTGCGGGCCGGGCTCGTGACCATCCGGCCCGCCGCCCACAGCGATGCCGATTTCACCCTGACGCTGACCGCGACCCTGATCGACAGCGCCAACGGCACGAGCGCCAGTCGCGTCGTGACCGGAACGCATTCCGTCACCGTCACAGCCGTCGCCGATGCCCCTTCGATCGCCGCCGCCGACGTATCGGGCGACGAGGACCAGCCGATTCCGCTCGACCTGTCCGCCCGGCTCGTCGACACCGACGGGTCGGAAGTTCTGTCTGTCAGCATTCTCGGTGTCCCGGACGGCGCCTCGCTGTCGCACGGCACGCGCCAGTCGGATGGCAGCTGGAGCGTGTCTCCGGCGGACCTCGGAGTCCTGTCGATCACGCCACCCAGGGATTTCTCCGGGACGATCCGCCTCACTCTCACGGCCGTCGCCACCGAGAGTGAGCCCGGCGTTCCGAGCGCTCGCAGCAGCACGACCTTCAACGTCATCGTCGATCCAGTCGCCGACGCCGGTACCGTTTCAGGCGCGAGCGCCGGACCGGAGGATACGGAGATCCTGCTCCAGCCGACCTTCGTCATTCCGGATGGGGACGGATCCGAGAGCTGGGCCGAATTTACCCAGGTGGCGGGTCTGCCGGCCGGCGCCTCGCTCAACCGCGGCACCGAGATCGCGCCGGGCGTGTGGCAGGTGTCGACGGCCGACCTGCAGGCCGGGCTCATCGCGGTTCGACCGGCCGAGCACAGCGACCAGGATTTCGCCCTGACCCTGACCGCGACGCTGATCGACAGTGTGGATGGCCGGAGCGCGAGCCGGGTCGTGACCGGAACACATACGGTTGCGGTGTCAGCCGTCGCCGATGCCCCCACGATCTCGGCGGCCAACGTGACCGGGGACGAGGATCGCCCGATCCCGCTGAAACTCTCGGCTGCTCTCGTCGATGCCGACGGGTCGGAAGTCCTGTCGGTCCGCATCCTCGGCGTGCCGGCGGACGCATCACTCTCGCACGGTGTACGCCAGGCCGACGGCAGCTGGAGCGTGCCGCCGACCGACCTCGCGCATCTCACCATCACGGCCCCGAAGGACTTTTCCGGCACGATCAATCTGACCCTCGAGGCAACCACCCGCGAGACGTCGAACGGCTCGATCGCAACCCGGAGCACCGGCTTCCAGGTGGAGGTCGACAACGTCTCCGACGCTCCGGCGGTCAGCGTCCAAGACGCGTCGGGACCCGAAGACCGATGGGCTGCCCTCGACCTCTCCGCCGCTCTGACCGATACAGACGGTTCCGAGACTCTGTCGGTCAGCATCCTCGGCGTTCCGCCTGGGGCTTCGCTGTCGCGCGGCAACCGCGCAGCGGACGGCAGCTGGCATGTGGATGTGGCGGATCTGTCGAACCTCTCCATCCTGCCGCCGGAGAACTTCTCCGGCACGATCAGCCTGACCCTGCGCGCGGTCTCGTTGAGCGAAAACGGCTCGACGGCGACGACCGATGCTCCTTTCCGGGTGCATGTGGAGGCCGTTGCCGACATCCCCCAGGCCGGCGCCCATGACGCGGCCACCAAGGAAGACCAGCCCGCGGGTCTCGACCTTTTGGGCGCTCTGACCGATATCGACGGTTCGGAAGTGCTGTCGTTCGTGATCGAAGGCCTGCCGCCGGGCGCCCAGCTGTCCGCTGGCAAGGACAACGGCGACGGCACCTGGAGCCTGTCTCCGGCACAGCTCACCGGACTCAAGATCACGCCGCCCGCCGACTGGAGCGGCACCATGGCCCTGACCCTGGTGGCTCAGTCGCGGGAAACGTCGAACGGATCGACCGCGACGACGCGGGTTCCCTTCAAGGTCGAGGTCGAGGCGGTCGCTGATGCTCCGCAAATCGTGGTTCACGACGTCAAGGGTCTCGAGGACACGCCGGTCGCGCTCGATCTGTCCGCGACTTTGAAGGATCGGGACGGATCTGAAGTGCTATCCGTCGCCATCTTCGGCGTGCCGGCTGATGTCGGCCTGTCCCACGGCATCCGGCAGCAGGACGGCAGCTGGAGCGTGTCTCCCGCCGATCTCCCGCACCTTTCGCTCATGCCGCAGAAAGACTTTTCGGGTGTGCTGACCCTGCGCATCGAGGCGACGGCGAAAGAAGGCAACGGCGATACGCGGACCAGCTCCGCCGCTTTCCGCGTCGAGGTCGGCGCGGTTGCCGATACGCCCGACGTCACCGTGGCGAACTTCTCCGGACGCGAGGATGAGCCTGTCGTCCTCAAGGGGCTCGGCGGAGCGCTGCGCGATCTCGATGGCTCGGAGAGCCTGAGCTTTCTCCTGACCGTTCCGGCCGGTGCAACCCTCAATGTAGGCGTCAAGCAGGCGGACGGACGCTGGCTTCTCACCCCGGCTCAGCTCGACGGGGTGATCCTCACGCCGCCGCCGAACGTCTCCGGCAGGATCACCTTGACGCTCACGGCCGTTGCGACCGAGAGCGACCCGAGCGCCCCGGCCGCTCAGAACTCGGCGCCGTTCACCGTGGATCTCGACCCGGTTCTCGACACGGGAACGATTGGCGGATCGGGCAGGGGCAACGAGGACACGTGGATCCGCCTGAAACCGTCATTCGGCACGCCCGATGTCGACGGATCGGAACAGTGGTCCGAAACGACTCAGATCATCGGAGTTCCGGCAGGCGCTACCCTCAGCCGAGGGACGCTCGCGGACGGCGTGTGGACCGTGTCCACGGCGGATCTGCAGGCCGGGCGGGTGTACGTCAAACCGCCAGTCAACAGCGATGAGGACTTCAGTCTGACTCTCAAGGCGACTCTGAGCGACACCGGCAACGGAAAGACTGTCCACGAGGAGGTGACGGGCACCTACGGCGTCAAGGTCCTGGCCGTGACGGACGCGCCGAACGTGAGCGCTTCGGACGTGTCCGGAAAGGAGGATCAGGCGATCGCGCTGGACCTCTCGGCCTCGCTGGTGGACACCGATGGCTCGGAAACCCTTGCGGTCAGGATCTATGGCGTCCCGAGCGGCGCCTCCCTGACGAAGGGCACACCTCAGTCCGACGGCTCCTGGCTCGTGGACGCAAAGGATCTCTCGAGCATTTCCCTGAAGCCTCCGGCGGACTTTTCGGGAACGATCGATCTGAGGCTCGAAGCGACCGCCAAGGAGACATCGACCGGCAGGACCGAAATGCGCGACGTGTCCTTCCAGGTCACGGTCGACGCCGTCGCGGATGCACCGGGGCTGCGGGTCGCGCCGGCCTTCGGCGACGAGGATACGGCCATTCCGTTGAACATGACGGCCTGGACCACCGATCGGGACGGTTCGGAAAAGATCGTCGAATTCAGGATCACGGGCATTCCGAATGGAGCGACCGTCCGCGCCGGTGGCATGGAACTGGTCGCGGTCGACGGGAGCGTGTTGGTCGATCCGGCGCAGGTGAACAGCCTGACCATCACGCCGCCTGCTCAATCGGACGCGGATTTCTCCGTGCGCGTGGTGGCGGTCTCGGCCGAGCCCAACGGCAGTACGGCCGAGAGCGAGCCGCGCGACATCCCGGTGACGGTGCGGGCGGTCGCGGACGCTCCGGTGATGGATGTCACCAGCGCCAGCGGCCTGGAGGATACTCCGATCGCCCTCAACCTCACGGCGACCCTTCCGGACAGCGACGGGTCCGAGGCGCTGAGCTTCGTGATCAGGGGCGTGCCGGATGGCGCGATCATGTCCCACGGTACCTATCGCGGCCCCGGCGTCTGGTCGCTGACGGCAGCGGAGGCCAAGGCGGTCACGCTGCTGCCGCCGGCCAATTTTTCCGGCACGATCAATCTGTCCGTGACGGCGGTCTCGCAGGAGGAGCGGGGAGGCGACGAGGCCAGGACGCCCGTCACGTTCCCGGTCGAGGTCAAAGCGGTGGTGGACGTACCCGCCGTCGGCGGTCTCGACGGGGTCTCTGGCAACTGGGGGGCCATGCACGGAACCGAGGATCGGCCCATCGCGCTGCGCCTCGATCCCGGCCTCACGGACAGCGACAATTCGGAGAAGGTCGTCGGCGACATTCTCATCAGCGGGGTTCCCGACGGAGCCGTTCTGCGCCTGGCGGATGACAGCGTCGTCACGCCGGACGAACACGGCGTCTACAGGATCGCCGCAAAGGACATGACCGGGATCACGCTCACGATGCCGCACGACAGCGACCGGGCGGCCACCCTCCACGTGACGATGATGATCGAGGACAGCGGCGGCGTGCGGGCGACGATCGGCGGTCAGATGGTGGTGGATCCGCTCGGCGATGCCGACACGCCGGTCCTGACTTTCGAACAATCGACCGGCACAGGCCATACCAGCATCAATCCCGACGACGGTCGGATCCCGCTTCACATTACGGCGCTCCCCGGCGACAACGACGGCTCGGAAACCTTGTATATCTGGGTCCGGAATGTGCCCGACGGCGCCGTTCTGTCCGCCGGCATCCCGGCGGGCGAAAAGCTGTGGCTGGTCCCGGTCGAGTCCCTGCCGACGCTGTCGATCCGTCCCCCGGCCGGGTTCACCGGGAGTTTCAATCTGACTGTGACCGCCGTCGGAGTGGAGCGCGAGGGCGATCAGGCCGACCGGACCGAAATCGTCCCGGTGACGGTCACCGCTCCTGTGGGTGGCGGCGAGGGCACCGGTGGCGGATCGGGCACCACGCCCGGCACCGCGCCGGTCGCGCAGGCTCCCGGCCTGACGGTGCACAATGCGGTCACGAACGAGGACAACGCGATTGTGTTGTCCATCGATGCCAATACCAACGACACGGATAGCGGTCGCGAGACCCTCGGCATCCGCATCGAGGGCGTTCCCGCCGGCGCGTACCTGTCGGCCGGCGTGCGGGACCCGGCGACCGGCGCGTGGGTGCTTCGCCCTGATCAGTTGACCGGACTGACCCTGACGCCCCCGGCCGACTTCTCGGGAACGATCACGCTCAAGGTCGCGGCCGTTTCCACCGAGGCCACAGGCAGCCAGACGAGCACGATCGCCGCGCTGAACGTCGACGTCACCCCCGTTGCGGACCATGCCGTCATCGGCGCCAATCCTCCCGCGGGCGTCGAGGACACGGGAGTCCCGCTCAACCTTTCCGTCACGGCGAGCGACCGCGACGGGAGCGAGAGCGTCACGTCGATCGTCATCTCCAATCTTCCGGCGGGCGCACGCCTGGAAGGCACGGGACTCATCGATCTCGGAGGGGGAAAGTGGCGGGTCGAAGCCGCCGATCTCGCGAGCCTGCGCTTCGTGCCGCCGCCGGACAAGTACGGGACCTTCGAACTGAAAGTCGAGGCGACGACTCAGGAAGGGAGCAACGGCGTCACGCAGAGCACGAGCCGGACGATTTCCGTTTCGGTCGCGCCTGCGGCCGATGCACCGACGATCGAAGTGCACAATGCGGCGGGGAACGAAGACGGGACCATCAGTCTCAACGTCTCGGCCCAGCTGACGGATACCGACGGCTCGGAGGTGCTTTCCGTGGTGATCGAGGGGCTGCCCGAAGGGGCGCGCCTGTCCACGGGCATCAACAACGGCGATGGCAGCTGGACGCTCACGCCCTCCCAGCTCGCCGGTCTCACCGTCACGCCGCCGGGCGACTGGAGCGGGACCATGAACCTGACCCTGCTGGCCCACGCGCGGGAGACGTCCAACGGCTCCGTGGCGACCACCCGCGGCACGTTCCAGGTGCAGGTGGATGCCGTGAGCGACGCGCCGGTCGTGAGCGCCCGCGATGCGTCCGGTCTCGAGGATCAGCCGATAGCGTTGAACCTCTCGGCAGCCCTGACGGACCGGGACGGCTCGGAGGTGCTGACGGTTGTCATCTCGGGCATGCCGGCCGGAGCTCGACTCTCCCATGGCTCGCCTCAGGGTGACGGCACATGGATCGTTTCGCCAGCCGACCTGCCGCACCTCGAAGTCACTCCGCCTGAGAACTACTCGGGGACGTTTTCGCTCACCATACGGGCCACGGCTCAGGAGAGCGCGGGTGTGCCCATTACGAGCGAGGCGAGCTTCCGCGTTCAGGTCGGTGCCGTTGCGGATGCTCCCGAGGTGATCGTGTCCGATGCCACCGGCAGTGAGGACACGACGGTCAGCCTTGCGGGCCTGGGCGGCTCCCTGCGCGATACGGACGGGTCCGAGACCCTGGAGTTCGTGCTCAGCGGCGTGCCTGCGGGGGCCAGCCTCAACGCAGGCATGAAGCAGGCAGACGGCAGCTGGCTGCTGACGCCCGCGCAGCTGACCGGTCTGACTCTGACCCCGCCTGCGCAGTTCTCGGGCGAGTTTACCCTCACGCTGACCGGGGTGGCCACGGAAAAAACCGGCGGGTCGACTGCCCGGACCTCGGCGGACTTCACGGTGAGCCTCAACCCTGTCGCGGATGCAGGGACGATCGGCGGCATGAGCGCGGGAGCCGAGGATACTTCGATCCTGATCAAGCCGACCTTCACCCTCCAGGACAACGACGGATCCGAGGCCTGGTCGGAGTTCACCCAGGTCTCGGGCCTTCCGACCGGCGCGAGCCTGACCGTGGGCTCCCAGCAGGCGCCCGGCACCTGGCTGGTCTCCACGTCCGACCTGCGGGCCGGTCTCGTATCGGTTCAGCTCTCGGGTCACAGCGATGCGGATTTCACCCTGACCCTCAAAGCGACCATCACCGACACGGGCAACGGCGTCACTTCGACCCGCGACGTCACCGGAACCCATCTGGTGACCGTTGCTGCGGTAGCCGACGCACCCGAGGTGACCGCCCGCGACGTGCTCGGGCAGGAGGATCATGCGATCGCACTGGACCTGTCCGCCGCCCTTGTGGACACCGACGGCTCCGAGACCCTCTCGGTGACCATTCTGGGAATTCCCGCGGACTGCAGGCTCTCGCAGGGCGAGGCGCTCGCCGGCGGCGCATGGCGGGTTCCTGCGGGGGCTCTGACGGGCCTCCAGCTCATCCCCGCCGACGACTGGCACGGGACGCTGCATCTCACCCTTCAGGCCACGAGCACCGAGGCGACCGGCGAGACCGCGACGACAACGACTCCCTTCACGGTGACCATCGAGCCGGTGAACGACGCTCCCGAGCTGACCCTGACCGCGCCGGCCCATGCGGGCGCGAGCGCGCATCAGGCCCACGCGATCGGGGCGGCCCAGGCGAGCGACATCGACAGCACCCAGCTCGGTGGCGCGACCATCACCTTGTCCGGCGGGCAGCCGAACGATCGTCTCGACTTCGACGGCTATGCCCTCCATGACCAGAACGGGCACCTGATGATCGGCGATACGGGCATCGAGGTGGTCGGCGGCGGCTATGTGGCCGGGGCCCTGACGCTGAGCGGCCACGCCAAGCCTGAGACCTATGCTGCGGTGCTTCAGTCTCTCGTCCTCGAGAGCAGCGATGCCGCGGGGCTCGCGGCCGGATCCAGGAGCATCTCGGTCACGTTGCACGACAGCGAGGGCGCGACCTCTACGCCGAGATCCGTCGAAATCGTCGTGGACGAGCCCCCGCCGGCAGCACCGGAGGTTCACGGCCTCGCCGCCGGGGCGGATTCCGGAACGACCCAGGAACTCTCCGGATCGGACATCCTCCTGCTGATGGCGGACGGGGTCCTCGATCCCGGCCACGACGCCTCGAGCGCCTGGACGGATCAGGTCAGTGCAGGCGATCCCCATCACGCCGGGCCTCATCCGTCGCCGGGGCTCGATCAGCCTGTCGCGGACACTATTCAGCCCATCGACGATCTTCACATCGATACGGCGCGCACGCATTGGTCGTGAGAAGGGTGTGCGAGGAGGGCTCACGCCCAGAGATCGGGCCATCTCGGTTGACGTATCCGGTCGAGCGGCCTTAGAGAAGGATGCGTGCCGGTGCGGATTTTTCCCGCATCCGGAGGGGTGGCCGAGTGGTTTAAGGCAGCGGTCTTGAAAACCGCCGTGGGTGCAAGCCCACCGTGGGTTCGAATCCCACCCCCTCCGCCATTCTCCGCGGGTCCTTCGGCGCCGCCTCACGCAATGGGAAGGGCTTTGTTAACCAATTCCTTGCAAATGTGGTCCGCTGTCTTCGGGAGAGTCGCGTCGTGACGTCTGTTGCGAGCATCATCGGCTAAGCTTCTGCGAATGGTGGAGAAATTGATTTTGCCGGTGCCGACGCTCGTCGATTCCATGCTCCTTGCCGCGTTGCCGGCTAAGGCTGCGTGGCATCGAGATCGCTAATCTGGTTGGGTAAGGATCGCGTCTATCGCCCTGCAAAGCAAAAGCTTTTTTCGATTTGTTTTAATGTTGCCGATATGGCAGCTTTGCCATTGACAAGCGGAGCGGTTTAACCTCCTTTTAAGGACTTGATAAGCACTTTGGCTTGATGTCCGCGCATGGGAGGAGACCCCATGGGCCGAACAGACGATAGGATGCGAGACGATATGGCTTGTGATCGCGCTGAAGCGAAGACCGGAGTGAAGGGACGGGCCTCGTCCTTCAATCAAAGGGCTCTCCTCCGCATCGCAGGTGTGACCGCGATCGCCCTGACGGCAGCCAACTGCTCCTCGAATGTTCGGGGCGGCATCGATCCCAAATACGGCGTGGCCCCGAGCCCGAAGGTCGTGGCCGACGGGCAGCCGATCCCGAAGGGCGGCGGCCGCGACATGGTCGGCAAGCCCTATGTGGTCGCGGGCCGCACCTACGTTCCGAACGAGACCCCACGCGCCAGCGAGGGACTTGCCTCCTGGTATGGTTCTAACTTCCACGGCCGCATGACGGCCAACGGCGAGGTCTTCGACCGCGATTCCATTGCCGCCGCCCATACGACCATGCCGTTGCCGAGCTACGCCCGCGTCACGAACCTGCAGAACGGCAACTCGATGATCGTTCGCGTGAATGACCGCGGACCCTTCCACGGTAACCGGGTCATCGACGTGTCCGAGCGGGCCGCCGCGGCCCTGGGCTTCCGGCAGTCGGGGACGGCGCGGGTTCGGGTCGAGTATGTCGGACGCGCCTCCACCAACGGCAGCGACGACCGCATTCTCCTGGCCAGCCTCAGGACGGACGGCACGCCGGCGACCCTGACCGGGTCGGCCCCGACCATGATCGCCCGGGCGGCGCCGCAGCCGAACGCACCCCGCCAGGCCATCGCCCTCCGCACCTACGAGCCTGACGACGAGGCTTATTCCACCCCAGCTCGTCCGGCCCAGGCTGCCGGTGCCGCAATGGCCAGCAACGTGCCGCTTCCGCCGGAGCGCCCGTTCGACCTCGGGACGATCCCGAGTGCGGCGAGCCCGGTCGCGCGGATCAGCTCGGCGGCTCCCGGGACCGTTCCTGCATCGCGTCCGGTGGTCGCGAGCCTTTATGAGGCGCCGGCCGGCAATGCGCAATCCGGTTTCCAGAGAGCAGGCGCCTATGCGCCCGCCAACCCGGAGAAGTTCGTGCTGCGGTAGCAGATCGCCTTCGACCGGCCTGATCCGCGTAACATGCCGCACAGAGCAGCGTAGCCGGACGTTGATTTGTTGTTGACGCGCCACAGATTCGGGGTCTCCTAAGGGAGGATCCTGGAGAATTTGACGATGCGTCACGTTAAGGTCGCCCGCTGCTTGGCGGCGATTGGTTTGGCATGGGGTGCCATCTCGCTCTCGGCCGCATGGCCGCAGGCCGCGAAAGCCCAGAATTTTCAGACCATGGCGCCTACGGCCATCCTCATGGATGCCGGCAGCCATGCGGTTCTCTTCGAGAAGAATGCCGATGAGGCGACTGTGCCGGCCAGCATGGCCAAGACCATGACGGCCGAGGTCGTCTTCAACGAGATCAAGAATGGCCGGCTGAATTTCGACAGCGAGTTCACGATCTCGGAGAATGCCTGGCGCAAAGGGGGAGGGGGATCGGGCGGCTCAGCCATGTTCGCCAGGGTGAACACCTCGATCCGACTCGAGGATCTGCTGCGCGGTCTCATCATCCAGTCCGGCAATGACGCGGCCATCGCGATCGCCGAGGGCGTTGCCGGTACGGAAGACAACTTTGCCCGCATGATGAACGAGCGGGCCAAGCAGATCGGACTGACCAAGACGACCTTCCGCAACGCGACGGGCTACGGGCATCCTGAGCAGAAGACCACCGTCCGGGACCTGGCGAAGCTCGCCCTCCACATCATCGAAACTTATCCCGATCTCTACAAGATCTTCGGAGAGCGCGAGTTCACCTGGAACAAGATCCGCCAGCAGAACCGCAATCCACTGCTGTTCCTCGATATCGGGGCCGATGGGCTGAAGACGGGCAATATCGATGAATCGGGTTTCGGTCTCATCGGCTCGGCCGTCCAGAACGACCAGCGTCTCATCGTTGTCGTGAACGGCCTCAAGACGGCCAAGGACCGGGCTGCGGAATCGCGCAAGCTCCTGGACTGGGGCTTCCGGGCCTTCGAAACCCAGCAACTGTTTGCCGAGGGACAGGTCGTTGGGGAAGCTCAGGTTTTCGGCGGGAGCCGGCGCTCGCTGCCGCTTGTGTCGCAGAAGCCGGTTCGTGTACTTGTGCCTCGTGGAGAGGGCGAACGGGTGACTGCGCGCATCATCTACACCGGCCCCCTGAAAGCCCCCGTTCAGAAAGGGGCCGAGGTGGCCCGGCTCCAGGTCAACCGCGGGGACATGCAGGCTCTCGACATGCCGCTTTACGCCAACGAGGACATTCAGGAAGGCACGCTGAGCCAGCGTGCCCTGGATGGCCTGCTGGAATTCAGCACCGGCTGGGTCCGCCGCGCATTCACGAGCGTGATCGAAGGCATTTGATGGCAGGCTGCTTCATCACCTTCGAAGGCGGGGAGGGCGCTGGCAAGTCGACACAGATCGAGAGGCTCAAGGCCCGGCTGTCGGAGATGGGACAGCCCGTTCTCGTGACCCGCGAGCCCGGCGGATCTCCCCATGCCGAGGAGATCCGCGCCTTCATCCTGGAAGGCCATGCCAAGCATCTTGGGCCGTTCGCGGAAGCCCTCCTGTTTGCCGCCGCCCGGATCGACCATCTCGACAAGACGATCGTGCCGGCACTCACGAGCGGAACCCACGTTCTGTGCGATCGCTTCGCCGATTCAACCCGGGCGTATCAGGGCTCCCTCGGCAATATCGACAAGGGGCTGATCGACCGGCTCGAGACCATCACTCTCCGGGGCGTGAAGCCCCACCTGACGCTCATTCTCGATCTGCCGGCGGAGACGGGGCTCGCCCGGGCGGGAGCGCGGCAGGCCGGTAAGGGTGAGGGCGCGGACCGGTTCGAGAAAGAGGATCTCTCCTTTCATCAGTCTCTCCGTCAGGCTTACCTGTCCATCGCCCGGGCCGCGCCGGAACGGTGCGCCGTGATCAACGCGGATCAGAATCCGGACGAGGTCGCGGCTGCGATCTGGGCAGCACTGCGCGAGCGCCTTCCCCAGGTGACGGAACCGCCTGCGAGGTCGCTCGATGTCGCGTGACGTTCAAGGGGGCGCTGAGCCCGATCAGCTCGAGGGAGCCCCTCATCCCCGGGAGCAGTTCGCGTTCTTCGGCCACAGGGAAGGTGAGGAGGACTTCCTGGAA
The DNA here is from genome assembly GCF_013307435.2 of Microvirga terrae. NCBI lineage: Bacteria > Pseudomonadati > Pseudomonadota > Alphaproteobacteria > Hyphomicrobiales > Methylobacteriaceae > Microvirga > Microvirga terrae. The sequence goes on along the minus strand of NZ_CP102845.1, from coordinate 2,770,895 downwards.
GGGTTGCGCAGCGGCCGACTTCATCATGCCTGGCTCATCGGCGGCGCTCAGGGGATCGGCAAGGCCACTCTGGCCTACCGGGTCGCCCGCACCGTCCTCGATCCTCAGCGGAGCCGCGATCGCGCCATTGCGAGCCTGGACGTGCCCCATGGCACGCATGCGGCACGCCAGGTGGCGGCCCTGTCCCACCCGAACCTATCGGTTCTGAGAAGGGCGCCCGCCACGGACAAGAAGGGGCCGTCCGCGACCATCCCGGTCGACGCGGTCCGACGGGCGCTCGCCATGTTCGGCTCGACTGCGGCCGACGGAGGATACCGGGTCTGCATCGTCGACAGCGCCGAGGATCTGACGATCTCGAGTGCCAATGCACTGCTCAAGGTGATCGAGGAGCCGCCGCCGCGGTCGCTCTTCCTCATCGTCAGTCATGCGCCCCAGAGGGTGCTTCCCACCATTCGGTCCCGTTGCCGCCGGCTTCTCCTTCGCCCCCTGGAGGATCGCGACATCCGGGCGGCGATAGGGTCCCTTGGCTCGCCCTGGAGCGATATCCCGCAGGATCTGGTGGATCAGGCCCTGCCTTACGGCGAGGGCTCCGTCCGGCGCACCTTGGAGTTGCTCGACGCCGAGAAAGTCGCTTTCATCGACCAGGTCACCCGTCTCCTGAACGGATTGCCGACGACCGATGCCAGACAGGTCCTCGCGCTCGCGGAATCCCTCTCCCGCCGGGATGCGGACGACAGCTACGCGCTGGCCCTCGAAACAGTGGAGCGCTGGGTCTCCGAGCGCCTCCACGAGCAGGCGGGTCTCGGCGCGTCCCGCCTTGCGCCTTTGGTAGAGGTATGTGAGAAGATCGGCCGTTCGGCGCGGGAGATCGACGTGTTCAACCTCGACCGCCGGCCCTTCATCCTGACGATGTTCGACGATCTCGCCGATGCGGTTCGGCGAGCGGCTTGAAGCTTCGTTTCTCGAAGGTTTTTGATTTCAGGGCTTAGGATCCGACATGGCCGACAAGCAGAAATTCTACATCACCACGGCTATCTCGTACCCGAATGGGGCTCCCCATATCGGTCATGCCTACGAGGTCGTGGCGTCCGACGCGATCGCCCGCTTCAAGCGCATCGACGGCTATGATGTCTTCTTCATGACCGGTACGGACGAGCATGGCCTGAAGATCCAGCAGACGGCCGACAGGAACGGCACGACCCCGAAGGCCTTCGTCGACGAAATGGCCGCGAAGTTCAAGGCCATGGCCGACCGGCTGGACTGCTCCTACGACCGGTTCATCCGGACCACGGATTCCGATCACCTGCCCTCGACCCAGGAACTCTGGCGCCGGATGCAGGAGAAGGGCGACATCTATCTGTCGAAGTATTCCGGCTGGTACTCGGTGCGGGATGAAGCCTATTACGACGAGAGCGAGTTGACGAAGCAGCCGGACGGCAGCTGGCGCGCGCCGACCGGCACTCCGGTCGAATGGATCGAGGAGGAAAGTTACTTTTTCCGTCTCTCCGCGTATCAGGACAGGCTCCTCGCGCTCTACGAGGCCAGCCCGGATTTCATCAGTCCGGAGACCCGCCGTAACGAGATCACGAGCTTCGTGCGGTCTGGGCTGCAGGATCTCTCGATCAGCCGGACGACCTTCAACTGGGGTCTGCCGGTGCCGGGCGACCCGAAGCACGTCATGTACGTGTGGATCGATGCCCTGAACAACTACGTCACGGGCTGCGGATTCCCTGACGCGAGCGATCCGCGCTGGCACTACTGGCCGGCCGATGTTCATATCATCGGCAAGGACATCGTGCGCTTCCACACGGTCTATTGGCCGGCCTTCCTGATGTCGGCCGATTTGCCGTTGCCGAAGCGTGTCTTCGGGCACGGGTTCCTGCTCAACAAGGGCGAGAAGATGTCGAAATCGGTCGGCAACGTGGTCGATCCCTTCGACCTTGCCGACACTTACGGGGTCGACCAGATCCGCTATTTCTTCATGCGCGAGGTGCCCTTCGGGCAGGACGGGAACTACTCCCACGAGGCGATCGTCAACCGCATCAATGCGGACCTGGCGAACGATCTCGGGAATCTGGCGCAGCGATCGCTTTCGATGATCGCCAAAAACTGCGACGCCGCCGTCCCGCAGCCGGGCGAATTCACCCAGGCGGATCAGGATATTCTCTGGCTGGCCGACGCTTTGCCCGGAAAGGCTAGGGCGGCCATGAAGGATTTCTCCGTGCATACGACCCTGGCTGAGATCTGGGCCGTCGTGGCGGAGGCCAACCGGTATTTCGCGTCTCAGGAGCCCTGGGTTCTGCGCAAGAGCGATCCGGCGCGCATGAATACGGTGCTCTACGTGACGGCCGAGGTGCTCCGCGCCGTCGGCATCCTGGCTCAGCCTTTCGTTCCGACGGCCGCGGCAAAGCTGCTCGATCTGCTGGCGGTTCCACCGGAGGGCAGGGTGCTCGCGGCGGTCGGACCGGAGCACCGTCTGGCGGCCGGCATGGCCCTGCCGCAACCTGGGCCGATTTTCCCGCGTTATATCGAGGCGGAGGCGTCCTAACGCGTCCGTTTTGAACGGCCCTCCGAGGCCCTCAGCGGAAGCGCGCAATGTACACCAGCTTCATGTTCGCGACCGGGATCGAGAACAGCATCCCGACCATCAACAATGGCCGCACCCGCATCGACCAGATGGAGAAATGCGGCCATTACACCCACTGGCAGACGGATTTCGACCTTCTGAAGGATCTCGACATCCAGGTCCTGCGCTACGGTCCACCTCTGCACAAGACGTTCATCGGCCCGGGCCGCTACGACTGGTCCTTCGCCGACATGACCTTCGGCGAGATCTTCCGCCGCAACATCATTCCCATCGTGGATCTCTGCCACTTCGGCGTCCCAGACTGGATCGGCAACTTCCAGAATCCGGATTTTCCGGATCTCTTTGCAGCCTATGCGGAAGACTTCGCACACCGGTTCCCCTGGGTGCAGCTCTATACCCCGATCAACGAGATGTTCATCTGCGCCCAGTTCTCCGCCGCCTACGGCTGGTGGAACGAGCAGCTGACCACCGACCAAGCCTTCGTGACCGCCCTCAAGCATATCGTGAAGGCCAACGTCCTGGCCATGGAGCGGATCCTCAAGGTCCGGCCGGACGCGCTCTTCATCCAGAGCGAGTCGTCCGAGTACTTTCATGCCGAGAACCCGGCGGCGATCAAGCCGGCCGAGATCATGAACGCCCGGCGCTTCCTGTCCCTCGATCTGAACTATGGCCGCCGGATCGACTCCGAGATGTACGAGTTCCTGATGGATAGCGGCATGAGCCGGGACGAGTACCATTTCTTCCTCAGCCGCTCCTCGCTGCGTCATCACTGCATCATGGGGAACGACTATTACGTGACCAATGAGCACCGGGTCAGCGCCGACGGTCTGACGAGATCGGCTGGCGATGTCTTCGGCTACGACGAGATCACCCGCCAATATTACGAGCGCTACAGGCTGCCGGTCATGCATACGGAGACGAACCTGATGCAGGGGCCGAATGGCGACGAAGCCGTGAACTGGCTTTGGAAGCAATGGGCCAACGTTTTGAGGGTCCGCAACACCGGCGTGCCGATCGTCGGGTTCACCTGGTATTCGCTCACGGACCAGATGGACTGGGACACGGCGCTGCGCGAGGAGAACAACCGTGTCACGCCGGTTGGGTTGTACGACCTGGATCGCAACATCCGGCCCGTGGGACGCTGCTACAAGCAACTGATCCATGACTGGTGCAATGTTCTTCCGGCCCAGAGCGTGTGCCTGGCGGTCCCCGTGGTTCGGCCGCAGGAATGTGACGAGGCTCCCGTTTCCCGGCAGCAGGAGCGGCTGCGCCTGATGCGCCATAAGGAATCGAAGGAAGATGACGAGCCGGAGGCGACGGCCCAGGGGGTGCGTCGCTAGACGCCGGCTTTGAACCGATTTATGCAGCAAGCCACTATAGAGGAGGGCGCCTTCACCGATGCTGGTCGATAGCCATTGCCACCTGGACTTCCCGGACTTTCAGAGCCGCCTCCCCGAGGTTCTAGCGTCTGCCACGGCCGCCGGGGTCGGTCGCATGGTTACCATCTCGACCCATGTGGAGCGCTTCCAGACATACCGGACCTTGGCCGAATCCCATGACAGCATCTTCTGCACCGTCGGAACGCATCCCCATAATGCGGCCGCCGAGCCGGATGTCCCGGCCGAACGGCTGATCGAGCTGTCCGAACATCCGCGTTGCGTCGCCATCGGCGAAGCCGGACTCGATTATCATTACGACAAGAGCCCGCGCGACGTGCAGCAGCGGGTTTTCCGCACCCATATCGAGGCCGCGCAGCAAACCGGTTTGCCCCTGGTGATCCATGCGCGCAACGCCGACGAGGACATGATCCGGATCCTGACCGACGAGATGAGGCGAGGGCGCTTCGACGCTGTTCTCCACTGCTTCTCGTCGGGCGAGACGCTCGCCCAGGTCGGGGTCGAACTCGGCCTGTATGTTTCCTTCTCCGGTATCCTGACGTTCCGTAATTCGGAGGAGATCCGCCGGATCGCCGCTGCCGTTCCGCACGATCGCCTGCTCGTGGAGACGGATGCCCCCTATCTTGCTCCCGTGCCGCATCGTGGAAAGACCAACGAACCGGCCTTCGTGGCGCATACGGCCCGGGTTCTTGCCGAAGTCGTTGGTGTGAGCGAGCAGGAAGTCGCCTCGCTGACGACAGCCAACTTCTATCGCCTGTTCTCCAAGGCGGCCTCCGCCGATGCAGCATCCGGGCGGGCGCTCGCATCATGACATTGAGATTGACGATTCTCGGCTGCGGATCCTCGGCAGGCGTCCCACGCGTGGGAGTCGGCTGGGGAGCCTGTGACCCGAACAATCCGAGGAATCGGCGCAGGCGCTGCTCCGTTCTCGTCGAAAGAACCGGGCCGGATGGCGTCACGACCGTCCTGGTCGATACGGGTCCGGATCTGCGCGACCAGCTCCTTGGGGCCGACGTGCGGCACCTCGACGGCGTTCTGATCACCCACGAGCACGCGGACCACATCCACGGAATCGACGACCTGCGGCCGCTTGCGATCGTTCAGCATCAGCGGATCCCGGTCTACGCGGACCGGATGACCAGCGAGCTGCTCCAGATGCGATTCGGCTACTGCTTCGAAACGCCGGCCGGCAGCAGCTATCCGCCCATCCTAAAGATGCGGGGGCTGAAGCCCGGGATCCCGGTCGCGGTTCCGGGCGCCGGCGGCGCTGTCGAAGCCTTGCCGTTCCGGATGATCCATGGGGACATCGACGCCCTCGGATTCCGGTTCGGCGGCATCGCCTACGCGCCGGATGTGAGCCAGATGCCGGACGAGAGCCTGTCGGTCCTGGAGGGCCTGGAGGTTCTGATCCTGGACGCCTTGCGCTACACCCCGCATCCGACGCATTTCTCGCTCTCGGAAGCATTGGAGCTGATCGCGAGGGTTCGGCCGAAGCGGGCCATCCTGACGAACCTGCACACGGATCTGGATTACGAGACGCTCCGCCGCGAGCTGCCGCCGCACATCGAACCGGCCTATGACGGGCTCCAGATCGAGGCAGCGTGATGGTGGGGCTGCAAGGACGGAGGCTCGGCCCGTGACGACGGGACTGGCGGACTTCACCCTAGCTTCCCATGCTGCCAGCTCATTGGGGTGACCAGTGGGTCGTGCGCCATCAGACCCTCAGTATCCGCGAACTCCGGACGGTCGCTATTTCGTGGTTCGCGGCCGGTTGTGGCGGCTGAGCAATCCGGAACTGGAGCCTCAGGAGCGCGAACGCCTTGTCCGCGAGCTGATGACGGCGCGGCGGGCAGTCCGCAGCGTCAGGGGCGATCCAGTGGCATTGGCCGGCGTGCGTGCCCAGGTCGATGCCGCGAAGCGGGCACTCGGCGAGCGTGGTCCGGTGTGGTGGGATGACGGCGCGCCCGATTACAATCGCCAGCTGGTACGCGATACGCCATATGCTGAATGGTTTTTCTCCCTTGGCGCGAACTCACATACCGATCGGTAGTCGAGACCCGAGGAGCATCGTTGTTAGTTCCATAATATATCTTATGCGAATTACAGATGTGGGGTGACAGGCTCGTCGTCGCGTGCCCTTCCCTTGAGCCTAATGGTTGAGAATGGCCGGCTGGTCGGCGCTGGCTGAAGTGCGTGTCCTTATGCGTGTCCTCGGATCTATTCAGCGCCATTGGCTCGGAATGCGGCCATGAAAGCCGGCGCGGCCTCAGCCGCTGCGGTAAGCGAATATCCGCCCTCCTGGACGATCAGGGTCGGCAAATCGATTTTGCCCCAGATCTCTCCGATCCTGGCGAAGGCGTCCGTCGTGACGTCGAGCTTCGACAACGGGTCGTCCCGGTGGGCGTCCCAGCCGGCCGAGAGCACCAGCGCCTCCGCCCCATGGGCCTGAACGGCCAGCGCCAAGCGCTGGTTGGCATCGATGAAGGCTTCGTCATCGGCGCCGGGCGCGAGCGGCAGGTTGTGATTGGCGCCTTCGCCGGGCCCCGCTCCGGTTTCGTCCGCATAGCCCGCGTAATGCGGGTAGTAAGCCGTGGGATCGGTGTGGACGGAGCCGTAGAGGACGTCCGGGCGGGTATAGAAGATCGCCTGCGTCCCGTCGCCGTGGTGCGTATCGAAATCCACGATCGCGACCTTGGAGAAGTGGCCGCGCAGCAGCTTGGCCGCGATCGCGGCATTGTTGAAGAAGCAGAAGCCCGAGGCCCGGTCCGCATAGGCGTGGTGGCCGGGCGGGCGGCAGAGGGCGAAGGAAGCGCGCTCGCCGGCCAGCACCGCTTCCGCTGCGGCAATTGCCGCTTGGGCGGACGCGTAGGCCGCCTGGAAGGTACCTGCCATGATCGCGCAGGACATATCGCCCACATACCAGCCGGCCTGGCCGAGAATCCCGGTCGGGCGTGGCCTGCCGCGTTCTTCCAGGTCGCTGCCTGAGCCTCGATAGGGATGGACGTTCGGCAGCACCTCCGGACCATGATGCGGCAGTTCCAGGAAGCGATCATAAGCGCTCTGAAGGAAATCCACGTAATGGTCGGCATGAACGGCAAGAATCGGCTCCGGGCCGCGATCGCCCGGATCGGCCGGGATCAGGCCCTGCGCTGCCAGAACCTCGAGAAGCGTTGTCGCCCGGTCCGGATTTTCGAACGGCGCAACGATCCTCCCGTGCACCATGTATTGCCGGGGCTGATGAGCCAGTTGGGCTTCCGAGAAGAACAGCTTCATGTTCGTGGCTCGAATTAGGAGGGTTTCAGGAGGAGGCGGCTTGCATCTCCCCGACTTCCTCGATCGCCGTCCAGGAATAGCTGATCCTAGCGACGGCGCCGAGCATGATCGAGGCAGAGCAGTACTTCTCCTTGGAGAGTTCGATCGCCCTCTCGACCTTGGCCGGCGCAAGGTCCCTCCCCTTGACCCGATAATCGAGATGAATCGCCGTGAAGACCTTGGGGTCCGTCTCGGCACGCTCGGCGGTGACCTCGACGTCGCAATCCGTGACCTTCTCGCGGCCCTTCCTGAGGATCTGGACCACATCGAAAGCCGTGCAGCCTCCCAACCCGATCAGAAGCATCTCCATGGGGCGGATGCCGACATTGCGGCCGCCATATTCCGGCGCTCCGTCCATGACTACGGCGTGGCCGCTGCCGGATTCGCCCACGAACATCATCCCGTCGACCAGTTTGACCCGCGCTCTCATTGGGTTTTCGTCCTTGCTGTGCTTGAAGTGTCCTGCTCACCTTATACCGCTAACGCAGGGCAATGGGGCAATTCCAGCTAGCCGGGCGTTTTGTCCTCAGGCTATGACACGGCCGCAACGACCAGGGATTCCATCATGAAGCCTTCCACGGATATCACGCGGCTGATCGAGATCATGGCGGCCCTGCGCACGCCCGAGACCGGCTGTCCCTGGGATCTGGAGCAGGACTTCGCATCGATTGCCCCCTACACGCTCGAGGAAGCCTACGAGGTGGTCGACGCCATCGAGCGCGGCGATCTGGCCGATCTGCGGGATGAACTCGGCGATTTGCTGCTCCAGGTCGTCTTCCACGCCCGCATGGCGGAAGAGCAGGGTGCGTTCGCCTTTCCAGACGTAGTGGAAGCCATCACGCGAAAGCTCATCAGGCGTCATCCTCACGTTTTCGGAGACATCAAGGAGCTGTCGCCCGAGGATGTGAAACGCCTTTGGGACAGGATCAAGTCGGAAGAGAAGGCCGAGCGGCGCGCCGACCGTGAGGCAATGGGGCATTCGCCCGAGGCCCACGAGGCGGGCTTCCTCGGTGGAGTTCCCACGGCCCTGCCCGCTCTGACGCGAGCCCAGAAGCTGACGTCCAAGGCCGCCAAGGTCGGGTTCGATTGGCCCGAAGCCACGCAGGTGATCGACAAGATTCACGAGGAGCTGGAGGAGGTTAAGGACGCTTCTTCATCCGGCGACCGGGACAGGATCGAAGACGAAATTGGGGATCTGCTTTTCTCCGTGACCAACCTGGCTCGGCATTTCGGCATCGATTCCGAGCGCGCCCTGCGGCGGACCAACGCCAAGTTCGAGCGGCGCTTCAAGGCGATCGAGGAGGCCCTGGAGGCGCAGGAAAGGAGCCTCGATGAAGCCTCGCTCGACGAGATGGAGCGGCTCTGGGTGGCGGCGAAGCTCGCCGAGCGCAAATCCGGTCCGGCCTTATAGGACCCGCGCCTCGGGAAACCGGTTCAGGAACCGGGGTTCCTTGCCGGAAACAAGCCGCACCTGGAGGATGGTGTGCCCATTCTCCTTCGTCCGGCGCTCCAGGATCTCCGTGTTCTCGTGCAGCCAGGCAAGCCCCTGCCCGTCCTCCGGAGCCACGTCGACCTCGTAGGTCAGCCGCCCCAGGGCCAAGTGCTGCTCGATCGTGGCGAGGAGTTCGGGAATGCCGTCGCCGGTCAGAGCCGATATGAGGATCGGCCGCCTCTCCTCGTCCGTTCGGTGGGATGTGGCGGCCAGCCGCTCACGGTCCTCGGGCGACAGGAGATCCGCCTTGTTCCAGACCTCGACGACACGCTTCGTGTCATCCGGATCGATCCCGAGCTCTCGCAGGACGACGGCGACGTCCCCGGCCTGAGCCTCGGTCTCTCCGTGGGATACATCCCGGACGTGGAGCAGGACATCCGCTTCGACCACATCCTCCAGGGTGGCCCGGAAGGCGGCCACGAGCATCGTCGGCAGATCGGAGATGAAGCCGACGGTATCCGACAAAATGGCTTTCTCCCCGTGCGGCAGCTCGATGGCTCGAGAGGTCGGATCGAGGGTGGCGAACAGCATGTTCTCGGCCAGAACATCGGCTTGGGTCATGCGGTTGAACAGAGTCGATTTCCCCGCATTGGTGTAGCCGACCAGGGCGATGATCGGATAGGGGACCCGCCGCCGGCTCGTCCTGTGCAGGGAGCGTGTCTTCACGACGCTCTCCAGATCCCGCTCGATCCGGGTCATGCGCTCCTGGATCAGGCGCCGGTCGGCCTCGATCTGGGTCTCGCCCGGGCCACCCAGGAAGCCGAAGCCGCCGCGCTGGCGCTCGAGGTGGGTCCAGGAACGGACCAGACGTCCCTTCTGGTAGGACAGATGGGCCAGCTCGACCTGGAGGGTGCCCTCTTTCGTGCGGGCCCGCCGCCCGAAGATTTCAAGAATCAAGCCGGTCCGATCGATGACCTTGGCGCTCCAGGCCTTCTCGAGGTTGCGCTGCTGCACCGGGCTGAGGGCGCAGTCCATCACCACGAGCCCGATCTCTTCGGCCCGGATGAGACCGGCCAGTTCGTCGACCTTGCCGCTGCCGATGAACGTGGCGGGGCGCGGCGACGCAAGAGGCGCGATCAGCGACTGGACAATGGTCAGATCGATGGCAAGGGCGAGACCGGTGATCTCATCGAGGCGAGCCTCGGGAGGGCGTGGGTTGCCACCCTCCCCGTCCATCTCGACCGAAGCGCGCCGCCTGCGAGTCAGATACGGGCCGATCACAAGGGTTCTTGTGCCGGCTGCAACCTCTTTTTCAGGTTCGGCAAGCTGGGCGAGACGTTCTTCCCCCGGGCTGCGTGGTTCGGTCACCTCAAGCCTTCTCGCCAGCCTCGTCGATCTGGTCGAACAACTGCACGGGCTGTCCTGGCATGATGGTGGAAATGGCGTGTTTGTAAACCAGCTGCGAATGACCATCCCTGCGCAGAAGGACGCAGAAATTATCGAACCAGGTCACGACGCCCTGAAGCTTCACCCCGTTCACGAGAAAGATCGTCAGGGGAATTTTCTGCTTCCGAACATAGTTCAGAAATGTGTCCTGAAGATTCTGCGCGCGATCGCCCGCCATTGAAGTTGCCTCGCCAGCCCATCGCCGCCGGTCTTGGCTATGGGGCCGCCTGAATATGGTTGTCCGCTTTCGTGCGGTCGGTGACCGGCAGATCTATTACAGGGCGAACGGCAGCGTTCGGCAAGGGGGGCGCAACAGTTCTACCCCCTCGGAGCATATTTTCCCGTGGATTGTAGGTTTTGGTTCTTCTCGACCTCCGGGAGCCCGCCACACCCTGTAACAGTGAAGCCCGTCAGCTTCCGATCCCAAGGGATTTCAACTTCCTGTGCAGCGCCGAGCGCTCCATGCCGATGAACTCCGCCGTTCGCGAGATGTTGCCGCTGAAGCGGGCGATCTGCGCGAGGAGATACTCGCGCTCGAAGATCTCTCGTGCCTCGCGCAGAGGCAGGCTCATGAGCTTCTCGCCCCCGGCCCCGCCCGGGGTGCTCGGAACCAGGGCGCCGATTTCGGTTGGCAGCATGTCGGCCGTGATCTCGGCATCGGGGTCGCCGGAGGTGAGAATCATCAGACGTTCGACGTTGTTGCGGAGCTGGCGCACGTTGCCCGGCCAGTCGTGCGACTGCAGGACCGCCATGGCGTCCTCGGCAATGCGCCGTTTCGGGAGGCCGGTCGTGGACGAAATCTGCTCCATGAAGAACTCGATCAGCTCGGGAACGTCCTCGCGCCGTTCGGCGAGCGACGGCACGCGAATCGGGATCACGCCGAGCCGGTGGAAGAGGTCCTCGCGGAACTGGCCCGCCGCAATGGCTGCAGGCAGGTCACGGCTGGACGAGGACACGATGCGCACGTCCACATGAACCCGAGTCGTTCCGCCGACCCGTTGGAAGTTCTGATCGACCAGGACGCGCAGGATCCGGTTCTGCGTCTCGCGCGGCATGTCGGCGATTTCGTCGATGTAGAGGGTGCCGCCATGGGCCTCCTCGAGCGCGCCGACACGGCGTCCTCCGCCCTCGCCGCCTTCCGTACCGAAAAGCTCCGCTTCCATCGTATCGGGCGTGATCGTCGCGGCCGAGAGAACGACGAAGGGACCGTTGGCACGTGTGGACAGGCCGTGCACGGTCCTGGCCGTCAGCTCCTTGCCCGAGCCGGGTGCTCCGGTGATCAGAATGCGCGCATTGGTCGGCGCGGCTCGCTCCACCGCCTGGCGGAGCTGGTTAATGACAATCGATCGTCCGGCGATCCGGCTCGCCTGAACCGAGCGCGAGCGCAAATCGCGCACTTCGCGCTTCAGGCGCGAGGCCTCCAGCGCCCGCTCGGCAACGAGGACGAGCCGGTCCGCCTTGAAGGGCTTTTCGATGAAGTCATAGGCCCCGGCCTTGATGGCCGACACGGCCGTCTCGATGTTGCCGTGGCCGGAGATCATCACCACGGGCAGATCCGGGTGCTGGGACTTGATGATTTCCAGAACCTGCAACCCGTCGAGCCGGCTTCCCTGGAGCCAGATGTCCAGGAAGACCAGGTGAGGACGGCGAGTCTCGATGGCCGCCAGGGCGTCATCGGACGTGCCGGCAGTCCGGGTCCGGTGTCCTTCATCCTCGAGAATGCCGGCCACCAGCTCACGAATGTCGACTTCGTCGTCGACGACGAGAATATCAGCGCTCATTGGCTTGCCCTGCGAGAGTCATTTCGGCTGGAAGCGGCCGATGCCTCTTCTGATGCAACATGCTTCGTCTTGGGGATCCACATGCGAACCTGCCCGCCCCTGCCCTCGGGATTGTCGGCCAGTTCCATGCCACCTCCATGGTCTTCCAGAATCTTGGCAACGATCGGCAGCCCCAGTCCGGTTCCGCCCTCGCGCGTCGTCATGTAGGGCTCGAGAAGGCGCTGGCGGCCTTCCACGGGAAACCCCTTGCCGTTGTCCGTGATCGCCAGGATCAGATAATCCGGGTGGGTGTCGTCGAGCAGCACTGAGATCTGCCCCTGGCCTCGCTCATCCTCCGGCACCGCCGCAATCGCTTCCGTTGCATTCTTGACGATATTCGTCACCGCTTGCGACACGAGCCTCCGGTCGAAGGGAGCAATCAGGGAGCCGGCCGGAACCCGATCGATGAACGCGATCTCCGGATGGGCGATCTTCATCATGAAGACCACCTGTCGGATCGTCTCCGTCAGGTCCTCGTCGCCGATGGTGGGCTTCGGCATGCGGGCGAAGGACGAGAATTCGTCGACCATCCGCTTGATGTCGTCGACCTGCCGCACGATGGTATCCGTGCACTGATCGAACACTTCCCGGTCCGTCGTGATCACCTTGCCGTACTTGCGGCGGATGCGCTCCGCCGAGAGCTGGATGGGCGTCAGGGGATTCTTGATCTCATGCGCGATGCGCCGCGCCACGTCGGCCCAGGCAGAGGTGCGCTGCGCGACCACGAGATCCGTGATGTCGTCGAGAGTGATGACGAGATCCCTCAGGCCTCCGCGCGCCTGTTCGCTGGTCACGCGAACGTTGATGGTGCGCTCCCTGCCCTTCCGGGCGATGTGAATCTGCTGCTGCATCAGGCGCTGACGCCCCTGGTTCATCTCCTCGACCAGGGAGGCGACCTCCGGCAGTACCGCGGTGATCGGCTGGCCGAGCAATTCCTTGTGGGATGTGCCGAGCAGCGCCTCCGTCGACGGATTGACGATGGTGATCTGGCCCCGGGCGTTGACGCCGATCACGCCTGCGGAGACGCCTGCGAGAACCGCCTCCGTGAACCGCCGCCGGCGATCCATCAGGTCACTGGCGGCTGTCAGCCCGTCATGCTGGCGGCGCAACTCGGAGGTCATCTTGTTGAAGGTCTCGCCCAGATGGCCAAGATCGCCCTCGCCCCGGCGGACAGGAACCTGGACGTAGAAGTTGCCGGTCGCCACTTGGTCGGTCGCATGGATGAGGCGCCGGATGGGAGCGACGAGACGGTTGGCGAAGTTGAGCCCGAACCAGACCGCGGACAGCAGCACGATCAGCGCAATCAGCGTGAACATGGACGCGAAGGCGAACTGAAGCCCGGCCTTTCTCTGGTCGAGAGCCGCGTAAAAGGCCACGCCGTTTTCGGCGACCGCCGGGAACTCGATCGCCTGGCGGTCAACCTCCCGGGCCACGTATAGAGTTCGACCGCTTCCGTCGTTCAGCTTGAGGACCGAGCGCAGAATGTTGCCGGTCCCGGGGAGGAGGCAGAGAGCCTCTTGAGTATTGGCGTCCTCGATGTCCGCCTGGGTCGGCTCGGGAAGATCCGGAAGCGGTTTACCGAGGGCCCTCTCCAGAACTGTGCCGTTAGCCTCGACGACCATTGCGACAGGGAGTCCAAGAAAGCGGGCGCGCGAGCTCATGAAATCGCGGAAAAAGTTGCGGTCGGTATTATAGAACGCAATGGCGCGGCTCAAATCCGCGGCCAATAATTGTGTTTCGCGGGCAAGGGTCCGGCATTGGATCTCGCGGTACGAATAAGCAATCGCAACCGTGTTCGTCATCAAATCTTTGATGTTGCTCGTTAATCGCGAGTCGAGCCCTCGTTCGAACGACACCGACGCTGCGCCCGCGATGAGAATAGCCGGCACCCCAGCCACGAGGGTAAAAAGTCCGACGATCCTAACATGAAGTCCTGCAGCCGCCGCGCCCTGGATTCTTGCCCGAATCAGCTTCTGCGACTGCCAGGCAACGATCCCGAGCAGCAGGGCAATGAGAACTCCGTTCAGGATGAAAACCCATTGGACGATGCTGTTCGTGGGAGGGATCGGCGTCGCCCCGGCAAGGATCAGGAACGTGACCAGCGCCGACGCAAGGGCCGTCGGCACGGCGACATAACCGACCCAGATCAGCCAGTTATGGCCCGTTTCAGACGAACGGTGCTGTTCCATCGTGCTCTGGTCGGTCAAGATCCGAGGCCCCCAAGGGGGCGCTTTCCGTTCAGCACCCCGTCACTGGGTGATGCACCAACACAACACTGTGGTCAAATTATTACAGCCGGGAGCACTCAGCCCCGATTGGATCGGACCACCATGAGCTCGAGATCCCTGACCTTCTTGCGCAGGGTGTTGCGATTGACTCCGAGAAGTTCGGCCGCCCGGATCTGATTTCCTCGCGTGGCTGCGAGGGCCGCTCCGATCAGGGGACCTTCGATTTCGCGGAGGATGCGGTGATAGAGGCCCGGCGGCGGAAGGGTGTCCCGGAAGCCGGAGAAATATTCGTTCAGGTGCCGTTCCACGGCCTCCGACAGCCCCTCCGAACTCTGCTGGGATGTCTGGGACGGCTTCCCGGCAGGCTGCGGCGGCAGCAACGGCTGGGAATCGAGCTCCGCGTCGATGATGGCACCGGTGATCGTATCCTGAGGATAGAGGGCCGCCAGGCGCCGCACGAGGTTTTCGAGTTCCCGGACGTTGCCCGGCCAACGATAGCGCTTCAGCCGGTCCATGGCCTCCACGTCGAGCTGCTTGCGGGCGAGCCCCTCCTTCTCGATCAGCATGAAGAAGTGACGCGCCAGATCCGGGATGTCTTCGACGCGCTCGCGCAGGGGCGGAAGGCGCAGGGGAACCACGTTGAGGCGAAAATAGAGATCCTCCCGGAACAGGCCCTGCTGGATCAGCACGCGCAGGTCCTTGTTCGTGGCAGCCACGATCCGGACATTGGTCTTGATCGGCACCCTGCCGCCGACCGTCGTATATTCGCCCTGCTGAAGGACCCGCAGGAGCCGCGTCTGGGCCTCCATGGGCATGTCGCCGATCTCGTCGAGGAACAGAGTGCCGCCCTCGGCCTGCTCGAAGCGTCCGGTGCTGCGGGCGGTGGCCCCGGTGAAGGCGCCCTTCTCATGACCGAAAAGCTCGGATTCGATCAACTCGCGGGGAATGGCCGCCATGTTCACGGCCACGAACGGGCCCTGCCGGCGCTTGCCGTAATCGTGCAGCGCCTTCGCGACGAGTTCCTTACCCGTGCCCGACTCGCCCGTGATCATCACCGTCAGGTCGGTGGGCATCAGACGGGCGAGAGCGCGGTAGATCTCCTGCATCGCGTGCGAGCGGCCGACGAGCGGGATGTCCTCGTTCTCCGGCGACGGGTTCGCCCCGGTGGGAACGTTCCGGGGCCGGGACAGTGCCCGGCCGACCACCGCCACGAGCTCCTTGAGGTCGAAGGGCTTCGGCAGGTACTCGTAAGCTCCGCGTTCGGAGGCCTTGATGGCCGTCATGAAGGTATTCTGAGCGCTCATGACGATGATCGGCAAGTCCGGCCGCATCTTCTTGATGCGGGGCAGAAGGTCGAAGGCATTCTCGTCGGGCATCATCACGTCCGTGATGACGAGATCGCCCTCCCCCTGGGATACCCACCGCCAGAGAGTTGCGGCGTTGCTGGTGGAGCGAACCTCGTACCCTGCCCGGGAGAGGGCCTGGTTCAGGACGGTCCGGATGGCTGCATCGTCATCGGCGAGAAGGATCTGTCCGCTCGGCATCGCTTAATCTCACAAATCGGACCCGCGGCCGTCGCCGGCGCGGTGCATAGGCAGGAGAATTCTGAACGTGGTTCGTCTGGGTGCCGGTTCGCATTCGACGATGCCACCGTGATCCCCGACGATCTTCGCCACCAGTGCGAGACCAAGGCCGCTGCCCTGGACCTTCGTCGTGACGAAAGGATCGAAAAGGTCGCTCATCAGCTCCGGGGGAATGCCGGGACCATTGTCGATGACGCTCAGTTCGATAGGCAGGCTGACCCGCTCCTGGGAACCGGGGACCTGAAGCCGGACACCGGTCCGGAAGGCTGTCGACAACATGATCTCGCCGTCCGGGGTATCGATTCCGACCGCCTCGGCGGCGTTCTTCACCAGGTTCAGGATGACCTGGATCAGCTGATCCCTGTTGCCGAGCACCGGCGGAAGGGACGGGTCGTAATTCTCGACGAAACGGATGTGCCGGGCGAAGCCCGACTGCGCGAGGCGCTTCACGTGGTCGAGCACCCCGTGGATATTCACGGGTCCACGCTCGACCGGCCTCTCCTCGCCGAACAGCTCCATGCGCTCCACGAGCTTCACGATGCGGTCGGTCTCGTCGCAGATCAGGCGCGTCAGGAGGCGGTCGTCCTCGCTCGCCGATTGCTCGAGGAGCTGCGCCGCGCCCCGGATGCCGGAGAGCGGATTCTTGATCTCGTGCGCCAGCAGGGCCCCCAGCGCCGTGATCGACCGCGCGGCGCCGCGGTGGGTCAGCTGGCGGTTCATCTTGTCGGCGATCGTCCTTTCCTGGAGCATCAGGATGACGCTGTCGGCATCGTCGCCGAGTGGGCTGGCCGAGACGTCCACGATGCGTTCAGCTCCCAGGCGCGGACTGCCGATATCGACCCGGTGCTCGCTGACGCTGGAGCCCCGCTGGCGGACATCCTCCACCAGCGCCATAACGGGCGAGCCGAAGGGCAGCAGGTCGCTGAGCCTCTGGCGCAGCATCATGCGCAGGCTCATCTCGAAGAAGGACTCAGCTGCGGCATTGGCATGGACGATCCGGTGCTCCGGCCCGACGGTCAGAACCGGAATCGGGAGCGCGTTCATGATGAGGTCGTTGATGGCCATCACCGTCATGCCGCCTCCCGGCCCCGATGCTCATAGAGCGAGCGCAGCAGCGCGAGCACGGTCCGGGGCTCCTCGGAGGTCACTAGAGCTGTGCGAAGGTTCGCCGCGATGGGGAAGCCTGCGGCCGCAGCCACGTCGGCATAGGCAGCCAGGTGCTTGCGGGCGTGCCGAACGCCGACCTTCTCGCCATAGAGCGACAGCAACCCCTCGTAATGCTCGACGGCGATCTCCGTCATTGCCTCAGGGGATGGATCGGGGATGGTCACGCCCTGGAGGGCGGCGCCGATCTGGCCGACGAGCCAGGGCTTCCCGACCGCGGAGCGCCCTACCATCACGGCCGTGGCCCCCGAGGCCGACAGGCAATTCCTGGCGTCTTCGAACGACCCGATATCGCCATTGGCAATGACAGGAATGCTCACGGCATCGACGATGGCCGCGATGGCCTTCCAGTCGGCCCGCCCTTTGTAGAACTGCTGCCGCGTCCGGCCGTGCACTGTCACGGCTTTCACGCCCAGGGACTCAGCCCGACGGGCGAGGTCGGCGGCGTTGATCGTGTCCTGATCCCAGCCGAGTCGCATCTTGACGGTCACGGGAACGCTCGCCGCCGTCACGGTCGCCTCGATGAGCCGGGCGGCATGATCCAGATCCCGCATGAGGGCCGATCCCGCGAGGCCTCCGATCACCCGCTTGGCCGGGCAGCCCATGTTGATGTCGATGATCCGCGCACCTGCCCCCTCGGCCACCCGGGTGGCCTCCGCCATCCAGCGCGGCTCGCAGCCGGCCAGCTGGACTACGTGCGGCTCGATCCCGGCACCTTCCGCGCGCAGATGCGCCTCCTCCGAGCCCTGCACCAGCTCGTCCGACGCCACCATCTCCGACACGACCAGCCCGGCCCCCAGGCGCTTGGCGATGCGCCGGAAAGCGACATCCGTGACGCCCGACAAAGGTGCGAGAATGGCGGCCCGATCGATCCGGAGGGGACCGATGTGGAAACCTTTTGCGCCTAATTTTTGATCAAATTCCATTGTGCCTAATCAATAGCCATTTCGGCGGGCCGTGCAAGCCCCTCTCACGGGAATTTGCTTTCCTGTCCCCTCATGCTTAGGAGAACCTTCGTCGCGGAGAGCTCGCCCGGATGTCAGTTGCCGCCCTCATCGTTGCTGCAGGACGTGGATCGAGAGCGGGTGAGGGAATCCCGAAGCAGTACCGCTTGGTGCAAGGGCAATCCGTACTTGCACGAACGCTCTTCGCCTTTGCGTCTCATCCGCGGATCAGCCGGACCGTAGTTGTGATCCATCCTGACGACCGGGCGTTTTATGAGGCAGCGATTCGCGCGTTGCCATCCCCCGAATCGACAGTTCTGCCATGCGTCCATGGCGGCACGACGCGGCAGGATTCGGTTCGCAACGGACTGGACGCGCTGGCCGCCTCGAACCCCGAGATCGTTCTCGTTCATGACGCGGCCCGCCCCTTTGCAAGCTCCGACCTGATCGACAGAGCCATCGAGGCCGGCGATCTCTGGGGCGCGGCCGTTCCAGGGACGCCGGTGACGGATACGATCAAGATCGTCGGGGATCGGTCCGAGGTAGTCTCCACGCCGGATCGTTCAGCCCTCAGGGCGGTGCAGACCCCGCAATCCTTCAAGTTTCCGCTCCTCCTCGCGGCACACCGTGCTGCGGCCGATGCGGACCTTCACAGTTTTAGCGACGATGGTGCCCTGGCAGAATGGGCCGGGCTGAAGGTTCACGTCTTCGAGGGGGAACCCGGCAATATCAAGCTTACCCATCCGGGCGATTTCCAAGAGGCCGAGCGGCGCATGAGAAGCCGAGAGACGACATACCTGACCCGCCTTGGCACCGGTTTCGACGTGCATGCTTTCGGTGAGGGCGATCATGTCTGGCTTGGGGGAATCAAGGTTCCTCATGACCGCGGCGTCATCGCTCATTCCGATGGCGACGTGATCCTTCATGCTCTGACGGACGCCATCCTCGGGGCCCTGGCCGACGGTGACATCGGCACCCACTTTCCGCCGAGCCATCCGCAATGGCGCGGTGCCTCCTCCGACCGGTTCCTGGCTCATGCGGTGGAACTCGTCCGTCACCGGGGCGGGATGGTCGACCATCTCGACGCGACCCTTCTGTGCGAGAGGCCGCGGCTCGGTCCGCATCGGGAGGCGATGCGGCAGCGGATCGCGGAGATCGCCGGCCTCCGTCTCGACCAGGTCTCGCTCAAGGCGACGACCACCGAGAAACTTGGCTTCACGGGTCGCCGCGAGGGCATCGCCGCCCAGGCGGCCGCCACGATCCGCCTGCCGGAGGTGAACGCATGATCCCTGAGTTGATGAACCGCGCCGCTGCGCTCCTGCAGGCCTATCGCGGGAGGGGCCTTAAGATCGCGACGGCGGAATCCTGCACCGGCGGCCTCGTGGCGGCGCTGCTGACGGAGATCTCGGGCTCCTCCGCCGTAGTGGAGCGCGGATTCGTGACCTATTCCAACGAGGCGAAGACGGAGCTGATCGGTGTTCCGGCCGAAATGATCGCCTCGGAGGGCGCCGTGAGCGAGAAGGTCGCACGGGCCATGGCGGAGGGCGCCCTCGCCCATTCGCGGGCCGACGTGGCGGTGGGCATCACGGGTGTCGCCGGTCCGACCGGCGGGACGCTCACGAAGCCGGTGGGTCTCGTTCATTTCGGCCTTGCGCGGAAAGGCGCCGGGACGGTGCACCTCGAGCGCCGCTACGGCGATCTCGGCCGGGAGACCGTGCGTCGTCGGGCCGTCGAGGACGCCCTGTCCCTGCTGGAGCAGGCTCTGCGCTGATCAGGCGGACTTGGCGCCGGCCCGGGATGCGGACGGCGCCCCGTAGATCTCGTCCGCCCGCTCCTCGAAGGCTCCGGTGAACTTGCGGAACGCCTTGTCGAAGACGCTGCCCATGAGAAGCCCGAGCGCGAAGCTCTTGAACTCGTAGTTGATGTAGAAATCGACCTCGCATCCGCCCGGTGCCTCGCGGAAGGTCCAGCGGTTCTCGAGATACTTGAACGGTCCGTCCACGTATTCGACCGTGATCTTCCGGCGCGGGTCGTCCAGGGTCACGCGGGTGGTGAAGGTCTCATTGATGGCCTTGTATCCCACCGACATCGTGGCGACGAGCGACTCAATGCCCTCCCCGCTCTGGACCCGGCGCATGACCCGCAAATCTTCGCAGAGCGGGACGAATTCGGGGTAGCGCTCCACATCGGCCACGAGGGCGAACATCTGAGCCGGGGTATGCTGGACGGTGCGCGTGGTGCGAAAGGTCGGCATGCTCAGGCGGCCTCTTTGACGGTTGCAAGCGCGGCCTCGAGGGCCGGGATCTCGGAGCGGGAGCGCAGCACGTAAACCCGCTGATCGGGGCGCAGACGCTCCAGCATCCGGGCGGTTTTCGGCCGCATCGTCCGGGGATAGGACCAGATCCAGCGCATGAAAGACCAGTCGAACCGCTCGGGCCCGGCGTCGCCGAGATCGGCCCGGGAGCGGCCGTAGTTCCTCACGACGCGCCAGAGCACGCTCGACGCGCAGCGCCAGCGCGGCACGTCGAGCCAGACGATGGCGGTCGCCCGGGGAACACGGATGGCGAAGGTGCTGGCGTAGTTGCCGTCCATGACCCAGACCGGCCGGGCCGCAAGGGTTTTCACCCTCTCACGCCATTCAGCCCTAGGCGGTGTGGTCCAGCCGGGCCCGAAATATTCCCGATCGAGGTGGATCAGCGGCAGGTCGAGGCGCCTCGCGAGACGGCTCGCCAGGGTGCTCTTGCCCGCGCCCGGGCTGCCGATCACCAATATGCGCTGCATGCCAAGTCCGAATCGTGCCCGTCAGGTTTCAGCCGAGCTTCGCCAGACGAGCCGCCTTCAGCTTGGCAAAATCCTCTCCCGCGTGATGCGAGGAGCGCGTCAGCGGGGTCGAGGAGACGAGGAGGAAACCCTTGGCGTAGGCTGTGGTTTCAAAGGCTTTGAATTCGTCGGGCGTCACGAACCGGATCACCGGGTGGTGCTTCTTCGTGGGCTGGAGGTATTGGCCGATGGTCATGAAGTCCACATCGGCCGAACGAAGGTCGTCCATGAGCTGGAGCACCTCGTTCCGCTCCTCCCCCAGGCCGACCATGATGCCGGACTTGGTGAAGATCGTCGGATCGAGCTCCTTCACCTGCTGCAGCAGGCGGATGGAGTGAAAGTAGCGGGCCCCGGGCCGGACTTTCAGATACTTGGACGGCACGGTCTCGAGGTTGTGGTTGAACACGTCGGGCTTGGCCGCGACCACGACTTCGAGCGCGCCCGGCTTGCGGAGGAAGTCCGGGGTCAGGATCTCGATGGTGGTCTTCGGGCTGCGCGCCCGGATGGCCTGGATCACGTCGGCGAAATGCTGCGCGCCGCCGTCCGCCAGATCGTCCCGGTCCACGGACGTGATGACCACGTGCTCCAGTCCGAGCTTTTCCACGGCCTTGGCCACGCTCTCGGGCTCGTTCGGGTCAAGGGCCTGCGGCAGGCCGGTCTTCACGTTGCAGAACGCGCAGGCCCGGGTGCAGGTGTCGCCCATGATCATGAAGGTGGCGTGTTTCTTCTCCCAGCACTCCCCGATATTGGGGCAGCCGGCCTCCTCGCAGACGGTCACGAGCTTGTTCTCGCGCACGATCCGGTTTGTCTCGGCCCATTTCGGCGAACCGGGCGCCTTCACGCGGATCCACTCGGGCTTGCGCTGCTGGACGGGCTGATCCGGCCGATGCGCCTTTTCCGGATGGCGGGGGCGCTGGTCCTTGTTGAGAAGGTCGAGAACGACGGCCATGAAGCTACAATCCCTGGGCGAGGAAACCCTGCCCTTCCTGATATGCCGCTGATTTAAGGCGTCCGGCGGACATTCGCAAATGCTCAGATGGCAGGTCTGCCTGCATTGTTGGACCGTGACCGGCTTGCTGTTGATGCAGAGCGTGCAAAGGAGTGGCGGGTCCCATCCGTTTCCCGCCGTCACCGGGCTTGTCCGGGTGGTCGCGCTGCTGCGAGGCGGGTGCCTATCCGGATTGGAATGGCTGGCCCTGGCCCCCTCACGGTCATCACCGGGCTTGTCCCGGTGATCTCGATTGCTTGAGGTGCGGCACTTTTCCAATCGGGATGGCCGGCACAGGGCCGGCCATGACGGGCGCAGGGTGGCGGGACGGGGGAGCGTCACGCTGCGGTGCGGGTGCTTGATCTGTGCGCTGTCAAAGAGCCAGCACCTGCAGGCCCGCAGCTTGCGCTGCGAGCCTGCAGGATGATCGAGGGTGGCGCGAGTGGCAGCCCGGCTCGATGTCTGAGGTGATAAGCGAGAGCCAAGCTGCTCGTCGCGCACGGTTCTTTTCAGGCGGACCAGCTGGGCAGAGCCCAAGGTCGGCCTCCTGCGCGCCCAGGGGTGCGAAGCCTGTCGCAGGACCGTGCCGGCTCCCACACTTGCGACGCCTCGCGAGCGCGCCCCTCGAAGGAACCGATCTGCCCAATGATATAGCTTAGCTTGATGCATGTGTCAAGAACAAAGATGGAACATCATCGCACCCACACCTGTCCACCACTCCCACGTCATCACCGGCCCTGGGCCGGTGATCTCGATCCGTAAGGCACGGCGGGGATGGCCGGGACAAGCCCGGCCATGACGGGGTGGGTGTCAGGAAGGACGGAGGGTGGCGAGACGAGCGGGGTGGCGAGGAAGGGCGGAGGGTGACGGAACGACCTTAGGATGGCCGGGACAAGCCCGGCCATGACAGAAGGAGGTGGCCGTGACCAGGAGGGTTCGGGCCCGTCCGCCGGTTCACGACGGCGAGGGAGCGCCCCTGCCCGGTCTCAGGTCGTTTCGCGCCGCGAACTCTGCCATCAGCTCCGGATAGCGCTCCATCGGCGGCAGTGCCTCGAAGCTGTGCAGAGCCGGGGTCGTGGCCCATGGCAGCTTTTCTCTCGTGTGGGTTTCGATGAAGGGCGGGAACCGGCCCGGGTCTTCGAGCATGGTGGTGCGCACGTTGACGAACTCGTCCATTCCCTCCGGCCGGGTGAAGAGCCAGCTCATGCAGTGCGGACAGAAGAAGTGGCGCGTGGCGCCGTGCAGCCCGCCGATGACGGGCTCCCCCTGCAGCACGGCGAACCTGTCGCTCGGATAAAGGACGCTCAACGAGAACGCGCTCGCAGTCATGCGTTGGCAGCCCTCGCAGTGACAGGCCATGGTGACGATGGGTTCTCCCTCGACGCGGAACCTGACCCGACCGCACCGGCACCTGCCCTCGTGCCGATCATCCGAACCTGCCATGACCACCTCCTCATCAGGGCTGGACGGCAAGATTGCTGCGGGTTGATGGCAGGCGTCAACGCGATTGGACGAGAGCGCTCTCGCGGAACTCACGCCGATCGATACCGCCCATCAGAAGCGCGACGTCGTGCCGTTGCGCTTGATGAAGAAATAGACGCCGGCAGCCACGACGATGAGGGGAATCACCAAAAGGAGAAGCCAGCCGTCGCCCTCGGTGCCCGAGGCTGCCGGCGAGGGTGTCGTCGGTGCAACCGATCCGGTCTGAGCATGGGCCAATGTCGACAGCAGAAGACAGGCAAGGCTCGAGGCAAGGCGCTTCATGTCGCTCTCCACGTGCGTAGCGGGGAGAAAGACATGCCGGCCCGCAATGTTCCCCGACGCTTCGCCGCTGGGGGCATTTGACGGATGCGCTCAGGGTGTGGTCCGCATCGCCCTCTGGAGGACCTGGAACACGCGCTCATCCGTGCATTGGGCGACGTTGAACCGCATGAAATCGCCGGCGGATTGCGAGAGGCTGAAGACATTGCCGGGGGCGAGGACCACGCCGTCCTGAAGCGCTCGCCGCGCCACGTCGGCGGCGTTCAGGCCGTCCGGCAGGCGGCACCAGAGCAGCATGCCGGCCTCGGGTTCGAGCCATGGCTCGATGCCGAGCTCTCGCAGCCGCCGGACGGTGTCCGCCCTCGCCTTCGCAAGCCGAACTCGAAGTCCATCCAGGTACTTTCGGTAGGTGCTGCTGCCGAGGACGTTGAAGACGAGGTCCTGCGACAGCGGTGTGCTCGCGAAACCCGTGGCGATCCTGAGGTCGACCAGCCTGTCGATCCAGTCCGTCCTTGCAGCGATATAGCCGCACCGGAAGGAGGCCGACAGCGTCTTGGAGAAGCTCCCGATCCGCACCACCCGGTCGAGCCCGTCGAGGGCCGCAAGGCGCGGCGCCGCGTCCACCTCGAAATCGGCGAAGATGTCGTCCTCGACGATGAGGGCGCCATAGGCTTCCGCAAGCTTCAGAACCTTGTGGGCGGTCGCCGCCCTCACAGTGGCGCCGGTCGGGTTATGGAGACCGGAATTGGTGATGTAGAGACGGGGCCGGTGCTCGGCGAGCGCCGCCTCGAAGGCCAGGAGATCGGGCCCCTCCGACGTATAGGAGACGCCGACGATCTTCGCCTGATGGGCTCGCAGAAGGGCCAGGAAGTTGAAATAGCAGGGATCATCCACCAGGACCGCATCGCCCGGCTGCAGCAGGAGCCGGGACACGAGATCGATCGCCTGGGTGCCGGATTCCGTCAGCATGATCTGGTCCGGACCGGCATGAAAGCCCTGATCGGCCATGCGGCGCGACAGAAACTGACGCAAGGCCGGCAGACCGAGTGGCGTGCCGTAATCCGTCAGTCTCCCGTTGTCCCTGGTCCGTGCGAGATGACGAAGGGCGCGGCGGATGTCCTCGTCGGGCATCCATTCGGCGGGAAGCCATCCGCAGCCGGGCTTCAGCATGCCTGGCCCCGCTTCCAGGGATTGCCGGGACACCCAGAACGGGTCGATCGCCCGATCGAGACGGGGCGCGAGCTCCGCAAGGGACAGGGGAGCCGATGGCGCCGCGCTGAAGAAGCCGGAGCCCGGTCTCGACCTGATGACGCCTTCCGCCGCCAGCCGGTCATAGGCCTCGACGACCGTGGACTTGGACACGCGCATAGCCGTCGCGAGACCGCGGATCGACGGCAGCTTCGCGCCGGGATTCAGGGACCGGCTCGCAATCTTGGCGCGGACCGCCTGCATGACGTGCTCCACCCGCGTCCCCGGCGGGCGATTCGTTCCCAGTTCATCCACTGTACCGCCCCCATGACCATGACAGTTCGGAGGAACTGTATTGGACCGTATCTGGAAAAGCCATGCGATCGTGGCGAGAAGTTCATCACGCGGAGGCAAGGAAATGGACCGGGCGAAGTCAGGATGGGTCAGCGGGTTCGTCGGCGTGCTGATCTTCAGCGGCTCGCTGCCGGCAACCCGCGTCGCCGTGGCCGATTTCGATCCGCTGTTCCTGACCCTGGCGCGGGCCTGCATCGCCGGGATCCTCGGAGCGGCCCTGCTCCTGATCCTGCGCCAGAATCGCCCTGCCCGCGCCGACCTTGCCGCCCTCGGCATCGTCTCGATGGGAGTCGTGATCGGCTTTCCGCTCCTGACCGCCTTGGCGCTTCGGCACATCACGTCCGCCCACTCGATCGTGTTCATCGGCCTCCTGCCGCTGGCGACGGCCGTGTTCGGGGTGCTGCGGGGCGGCGAGCGGCCGCAGCCGGCCTTCTGGGTCTTCTCCACGCTCGGCGGAGCGATGGTGGCCGGGTTCTCGCTGCTCCAGGGCTTCTCGGCCTCGGCGGCCGGTGATCTGCTGATGGTAGGGGCGGTTCTACTCTGCGGCCTCGGCTACGCCGAGGGCGCGACGCTGGCGCGCCGGCTCGGCGGCTGGCAGGTCATTTCCTGGGCCCTTGTCCTGTCCGTGCCCGTCACGGGTCCGCTGACACTTCTCACTTGGCCCGATTCCCTGAGCGGCATCGGCACACCGGCATGGCTCGGACTCGCCTACGTGTCCCTGTTCTCCATGCTGATCGGATTCGTGTTCTGGTACCGTGGCCTTGCTTTGGGGGGCATTGCCGGCGTGGGGCAGCTGCAGCTGCTGCAGCCCTTCCTTGGCCTCCTCTGGGCGGCCGCCCTTCTGCACGAGACGGTCGGCTGGTCGATGATCGCCGCCACGCTCGCGGTGATCGGCTGCGTGGCCGGCGCCAAGAGGTTCGCAAAGCCCGAAAGGGCCGGCGTCCCGCTCGTTCCGGAGGTCCGAACGGGCACTCGCTCCTGAACCCCGGCGGTCAATCCGTCGTGACCGCGGTCTCGATGTCGGATGGGTCCACCTCCCGGTTGAGGCCCGCATTGAGCTTGCCGCGGTCCAGTTCCCCCTCCCACCAGGCGACGACGACGGCCGCGACACCGTTGCCGGTGATGTTGGTGAGGGCGCGCACCTCGCTCATGAACTTGTCGATGCCGAGGATGATCGCCATCCCCGGGACGAGCGCCGGGTTCACGACGGCCAGGGTCGCGGCGAGCGTGATGAAGCCCGCCCCGGTGACGCCGCTGGCCCCTTTCGAGGTGAGCAGCGCCACGAGCAGGATGGTGAGCTGCTGGCTGAGGGTGAGCTCGTAGCCCAGGGCCTGCGCGATGAACAGGGTCGCCAGCGTCATGTAGATGTTGGTGCCGTCGAGGTTGAACGAGTAGCCGGTGGGGACCACCAGGCCCACCACCGACTTGGAGCAGCCGAGCCGTTCGAGCTTCTCCATGAGCTGCGGCAGGGCGCTCTCCGACGAGCTCGTGCCGAGCACGATCAGCAGCTCGTCCTTGATGTAGCCGATGAACTTGAAGATGCTGAAGCCCGCGATCCGGGCAATCGCTCCCAGCACGACGAAGATGAACAGGGCCGCCGTGGCATAGAACGTCACGATCAGGCCGAAGAGGTTTCCCAGGGCCGAGGGGCCATAGCGTCCGACCGTGAAGGCCATGGCCCCGAAGGCTCCGATCGGGGCCGCCTTCATGATGATGGCGATGACCCCGAACATGCCATGGGCTACATCGTCGATGAGGTTGCGGACCGTCGCGCCCCGGTCGCCGAGCACCAGAAGGGCGAAACCAAAGAGGATCGCGAACAGCAGAACCTGGAGGATGTCACCCTGGGCGAAGGCCCCGACGACGCTGTCGGGGATGATGTGCAGGAGGAAATCGACCGGCTTCTGCTCCGCGGCCTGCTTGGCGTAGCCGGCGACCGCGGCTGGGTCAGGCGTACCGGCGAAGCCTGCACCCGGCTTCACGATATTGCCGACGAGAAGGCCGATGATGAGCGCGAAGGTCGACACCACTTCGAAATAGACGAGGGCCTTGATGCCGACGCGCCCCACCTTCTTGGCATCCTGGATGTGGGCGATCCCGGACACCACCGTGCAGAAGATGATCGGCGCGATGACCATCTTGATCAGCTTGATGAAGCCGTCGCCGAGGGCCTTGATCCAGTCGCTCTTGGCCAGATCGGGGAACAGCCAGCCGACGAGAATGCCGAGAAAGATGGCGATCAGAACCTGGATGTAGAGGACCTTGTACCAGGGCTTCCTGCGAGACCGCGAGGCCCCGACCTCGTCCCTTATTGCGACGCTTGTCATCGCCGCCTCCTCACGAACCGACGGTGTGGGCGGCCGTCTCCGTCGTGAGACGACACAGCCAGGGCCTCGTGGAGGTCCTGGCTGGTTAATTCCTTGAGCTCGCCTTGGGTCCACGCAAAGTTCGGGACCCGAGCGCGTCAGATGTGGATCACGCGGTCATAGGCGTCCATGACGCTCTCGTGCATGGTTTCGGACAGGGTCGGGTGCGGGAAGACGGCGTGGATCAGGTCTTCTTCCGTGGTCTCCAGGTTCATGGCGATCACGAAGCCCTGGATCAGCTCGGTCACTTCCGCGCCGACCAGGTGGGCGCCGAGCAGCTGGCCGGTCTTCTTGTCGAAAATCGTCTTCACCAAGCCGTCGGGCTCGCCGAGCGCGATCGCCTTGCCGTTGCCGATGAACGGGAAGCGGCCGACGCGAATGTCGTAGCCCTGCTCCTTCGCCTTGGCCTCGGTGAGCCCCACGGAGGCGATCTGCGGGTTGCAATAGGTGCAGCCCGGGATCTTCGCCTTGTCAATGGCATGGGCATGCAGGCCCTTGATGGTCTCGACGCAGATGACGCCCTCGTGCTCGGCCTTGTGGGCCAGCATCGGGGGGCCGGCCACGTCGCCGATGGCGTAGATGCCGGGCACGTTGGTGCGCCCGAGACCGTCCGTGACCACGACGCCCCGTTCGATCTTCACTCCGAGCTTCTCGAGACCGAGATTCTCGATGTTGCCGACCACGCCGACCGCCGAGATCATCCGCTCGGCGGTGATCGTCTGCGTGCCGCCCTTGCCGTCGTCGATGGTGGCCGTGATCGAGTTCGCGCCCTTCTCGACCTTCGTGACCTTGGCGCCGGAGAAGATCTTCATGCCCTGCTTCTCGAAGCGCTTGCGGGCGAGCGCGGCGATCTCCGCATCCTCCACCGGCAGGATCTGCGGCATGACCTCGACCACGGTCACGTCCACGCCCATGGTGCGGTAGAAGGAGGCGAACTCGATGCCGATGGCGCCCGAGCCCATGACGATGAGCGACTTCGGCATGGAAGGCGGCACCATGGCCTCGAAATAGGTCCAGATCAGCTTGCCGTCCGGTTCGATGCCCGGCAGCGCCCTGGGCCGTGCGCCGGTCGCCACGATGATGTTCTTGGCCTGGTAGGTGCCGGGCTCCAGCACGCCCTTCGGCACCGGGTTCTGCGGCTGCATGGCGGGCTTCTTCGGCGCGGTCACGACGACCTCGCCGACCTTTGAGATCGTCGCCTCGCCCCAGATCACGTCGACCTTGTTCTTCTTCAGCAGCATGCCGACGCCGCCGTTCAGGCGCCCGGAGACGCCCCGCGACCGGTTGACGATGGCGGCCGCATCGAAGCCGATGCCCTGAGCCGAGAGGCCGTAATCCTTGGCGTGCTCCATGTAATGGTAGATCTCGGCCGAACGCAGGAGCGCCTTGGTCGGGATGCAGCCCCAGTTGAGGCAGATGCCGCCGAGATGCTCGCGCTCGACGACCGCGGTCTTGAACCCGAGCTGGGCCGCGCGGATCGCCGCCACATAGCCCCCCGGCCCGCCGCCGATGACGATGATGTCGTACTGGTTTGCCATAGTGCTAGTTCCCCTGCGCGTATTGCGCGATGCCGTGACCGAAGGACCAGTTTTCCTTTTCGACTTCGATCAGGTTGATGAACACATCCTCGGGGCGAAGGCCGGGCTCCGCGCCCAGTTTCTCGACGATGCGCTTGAAAAGAGCCTTCTTCTGATCGACGGTCCGCGTGTTGCTGACGGTGAGCTGGATGATGACGAGATCGTCGCTCCGCTCGATGTCGAGATAGCTCGCCCCGTAGAAGAAATTGTCGCCCTCGTGCTCGCTGACGGTGACGAAGAGATCGTCCTCGGGGACGTTAAAGGTCTCACGAAGGGCGCGATAGACCCCGTCCGCCAGCGCCTTGCGATAGGCGGGCGACTTGCCGTTTCGGAGCGAAATGCGGATGAGCGGCATGGAGCTTCCCTATCGCCGACAGAGAATGGCCGGGACGAGCCCGGCCATGACGCCTTCTAGACCAGCATGCCCATCGGGCTCTCGATGAGCTGCTTGAACGCCGCCAGCAGCTCCGCTCCGAGCGCCCCGTCGACCACCCGGTGGTCGCAGGACAGCGTTACGGTCATGGCCTGCACGACCGCCGGTGCGCCGTTCTTCACCACCACACGCTGCTCGCCGGCGCCGACCGCGAGGATCGTCCCGTGGGGCGGGTTGATGACGGCCTGGAAGTCCTTGATGCCGTACATGCCGAGGTTCGACACTGCCGTCGAGCCGCCGGTGTATTCCTCCGGCTTCAGGCGGCGGTTGCGGGCCCGGCCCGCCATGTCCTTGACCTCGGCCGAGATGGCCGTGAGGGTCTTCTGCTCGGCCCTGCGCACGACCGGGGTGAACAGGCCGCCCTCGATCGCGACCGCCACGCCCACGTCCGAGTGCTTCATCTTCAGGATACGGTCCTCGGCCCAGACCGCATTGGCAGCCGGCACGCGCTGGAGCGCGATGGCGAGCGCCTTGATGACGAAGTCATTGACCGAGAGCTTGTAGGCGGGCTTGCCGTCCTTGTCCTTCCCGGCCGCGTTGTTGATCTGCTCGCGCAGGGCCATGAGCGCGTCGAGCTCGCAGTCGAGCGCCAGGTAGAAATGCGGCACCGTCTGCTTCGACTCGACGAGGCGCTTGGCGATGGTCTTGCGCATGCCGTCGAGCGGCACCTCCTCGTAGGTGCCCGCCTCGAACATGGCCTTGACCTGGTCGGCGCCCATGCTCGACGCGAGCTGCGGGGCCGCCGGCTTGGCCGCCGGCGCGGGCGCGGCGGCCGCAGCCGCCGGGGCGGCGGCAGGCTTCGCGCCTCCGCCCTGAAGCGCCGCGCGAACGTCCTTCTCGACGATGCGGCCATGCGGGCCCGAACCCCGGACCGAGGCGAGGTCGACACCGGCTTCCTTCGCGATGCGCTTGGCCAGCGGCGAGGCGAAGACGCGATTGCCGCCAGCCTGCTGCCCTGCCCCATCGGCCTTTGCAGCCTGCGCGGGACCGGTCGGCGCCTGGTCGACCCGGGCATAGGACATGTGAGCCGAGGCGTCGCCGGGAATGGCATTGGCCTGCGGCTGAGGCGCCGCCGCGGGAGCGGCCGGAGCCGGTGCGGCTTCCGCCTTGGGCGCGGGTGCCGGAGCGGAACCGCCCGTAGACGGAGCCGTGACGCTCTTCGGGTCCTCGCCCTCGCCGGCGATCAGGGCAATGAGCTGGTTGACCGGAACATCGGCCGTGCCTTCCGGAACGACGATCTTGGCGAGAATGCCTTCATCGACGGCTTCCACCTCCATGGTGGCCTTGTCGGTTTCGATCTCGGCGATGACATCGCCGGACTTCACCGTGTCGCCTTCCTTCTTCAGCCACTTGGCAAGGTTGCCCTTTTCCATGGTGGGAGACAGGGCGGGCATCAGGATATTGATGGGCATGGCGTTGATGGATCCTGATCTGGAAAGGTTTAATTGATCGCCTGCGTCGAGCCCGGATCGCTCGGATCGTCGAGCTCGGCCTGGATGCCAGCCGTGATCTCGGCGAGAGCCTCCTCCTCGGAGAACTCGGTTTCCATGGCGTAGACGCGCGCGGCGTGACGGGCGAGGTCCACCAGGAGAACGCCCCAGGTGAACGGATCGTCGAAGGCGCGGCGCAGCGCGATGCTCACCGCCCCGTCGACCACCGAAGCCCTCAGGATCTCGACACCCCCCTTTTCGAGGGCATCGGGCGGAACGTTGAGGGCTTCGAATTTCCGTTCGGTCATTTCATCACCTGTAGCAAACGGCCTTCGCCGCCTGCACCACTTCGGCCACCGACGGGAGCGCGAGCTTCTCGAGGTTGGCCGCGTAGGGCATGGGCACGTCCTTGCCGGTGACGCGGATCACGGGGGCGTCGAGATAGTCGAACGCATTTTCCATGATGCGCATGGCGATCTCGGCGCCGACGCCCGATTGCGGATAGCCCTCTTCCACCGTGACGCAGCGGCCGGTCTTCATGACCGATGCGACGATCGTATCGGTGTCCATCGGGCGGATCGTGCGCAGGTCGATGACCTCCGCCTCGATCCCTTCCTTGGCCAGTTCGTCGGCCGCCTTCAGCGCGTAGGTCATGCCGATGGAGAAGGACACGATGGTGACGTCCTTGCCCTGGCGGTGGATGCGCGCCTTGCCGATCGGAACCGTAAAGTCGTCAAGCTTCGGCACCGGAAAGGACTGGCCGTAAAGAATCTCGTTCTCCAGGAAGACCACCGGGTTCGGATCGCGGATGGCACTCTTGAGGAGACCCTTCGCATCCGAAGCCGAGTAAGGCGCCACGACCTTGAGGCCCGGAACCTGAGAATACCAGGCCGCGAAGTCCTGGCTGTGCTGGGCGGCCACGCGGGCGGCGGCCCCGTTGGGTCCGCGGAACACGATCGGTGCACCGAGCTGGCCGCCGGACATGTAGAGGGTCTTGGCGGCCGAGTTGATGATCTGGTCGATCGCCTGCATGGCGAAGTTGAAGGTCATGAACTCGACGACCGGGCGCAGGCCCGTGAAGGCGGCGCCGACCCCCACGCCGGCAAAGCCGTGTTCGGTGATCGGCGTGTCGATCACCCGCTTGGCGCCGAATTCCTGCAGGAGTCCCTGCGTGACCTTGTAGGCGCCCTGGTACTCGGCCACCTCTTCGCCCATGACGAACACTGTGTCGTCCTTGCGCATCTCCTCCGCCATGGCGTCGCGAAGCGCCTCGCGGACCGTCATGGAGACCATCTCGGTCCCTTCCGGGATCTCCGCCATGGCGTCGTGCGCCGTGCGGGTCTGGATCACGTAAGGAGCGGCCGGCTCTGCAACCGGTTTAGCGTCCGTACCCGGGATCGAGTCCGGCGATGGCCGGTCGGCCATGCCTTCGCGTTCCATGTCGGGCGTCGGTGCGGGCTGGGCTTCCGTGGCCGGACCGGCGGGGGCCTTCGCCGACGACGCGGCGGCGGACACATCCTCACCCTCGCCGGCCAGGATCGCGATGGGAGTGTTCACGGCCACATTGTCCGTGCCGTCGGAGATGAGGATCTTGGCGAGGACTCCCTCGTCGATCGCCTCGACCTCCATGGTGGCCTTGTCGGTCTCGATCTCGGCCAGCACGTCGCCGGGCTTGACCTGATCGCCTTCCTTTTTCAGCCATTTGGCCAATTTGCCCTGCTCCATGGTGGGCGAGAGGGCAGGCATGAGAATATCGATCGCCATTAAAAGACTCGTTTTGATTGTCGCAGCGGCGAGATTCGGGGGGAAGCGACGCCAACGCGCCGCTTAGAGAAGGATGTCCGTGTAGAGCTCGGATGGATCCGGCTCCGGATCGTGCGTGGCGAACTCGGCCGCCTCGTTGACGATCTCGCGCACCTTGCTGTCGATGGCCTTGAGCTCGTCTTCCGACAGCTTCCAGCTCTCCAGCAGACGACGACGGACCTGCTCGATCGGATCGTATTCCTCGCGCATGCGGGTCACCTCGTCCTTCGTGCGGTACTTCGCAGGATCGGACATGGAATGACCGCGATAGCGGTAGGTCTGCATCTCGAGGATGTACGGTCCCTTGCCCGTCCGGGCATGCTCGATGGCGCGCTGGCCGGCGGCGTAGACCGCACGGACATCCATGCCGTCCACCTGCTCTCCGGGGATGCCGAACGACAGGCCGCGCTTGGAGAAGTCCGTCTGGGCGGACGCACGCGTCACCGCCGTGCCCATCGCGTAGCGGTTGTTCTCGATCACGTAGACCACCGGCAGCTTCCAGAGCGCCGCCATGTTGAAGCTTTCGTAGACCTGGCCCTGGTTGGCCGCGCCGTCGCCGAAATAGGTCAGGCAGACATTGCCGTTCTCGCGATAATGGTTCGCGAACGCAATGCCGGTGCCGAGCGACACCTGAGCGCCCACGATGCCGTGACCGCCGTAAAAATGCTTCTCCTTGGAGAACATGTGCATGGAGCCGCCCTTGCCCTTCGACAGGCCGCCGCGACGGCCCGTCAGCTCGGCCATGACGCCCTTCGCGTCCATGCCGCAGGCGAGCATGTGACCGTGATCGCGGTAGCCCGTGATCACCTGGTCGCCGTCCGTCGTGGCCATCTGCATGCCGACGACGACGGCCTCCTGGCCGATATAGAGGTGGCAGAAGCCGCCGATCAGTCCCATGCCGTACATCTGGCCGGACTTTTCCTCGAAGCGGCGGATGAGCAGCATATCGTTATAAGCTGACAGATCCTGGCTCTTCTCGAATTGTGGGGAGTTGGGGGTCGCTCCGCTCTTGGAGCCTTTGCTGGGGGTAGTCTTGTTAGCCGCGCCTGCACCGGCACGGCCCGCCTTGCGGGCAGCAACAGCCATCGGGTCCTCCGAAGGGTTTCCTCGACGAAAGTTGTAGCGCAGTCGGAATCGGAAATCGAGTAGGGCAAAAGTTGTTTTGCGGTGCACAATGAAGTGTGCAAAAGCCTGAAATATCTATGCTATTTTCGATCAACTCGATTTCAGTTAAGCAGAACTTTTAAGTTATTGTTAATTATGGTCCGGTGATGATCACCAGGTCGTTCTTGTGCACGCGTCCAAGCATGACGCGCGCCCTCTCCTCGAGCAGATCGCGGTCGATCTGATCGCTCCGAAGCAGGGCAATGCGGCGCTCCCACTCGGAGCGCTGGGTCTTTAAACCATCGAGCTCCGCGGAAAGTTCGGCCACCTGCGCCTCATACTTTTGTTGCGCCTCGATCCCGCGTGCGCCGCTATGCGCGTGATGGACGAAATAGGCCGCCACCCCGGCCGAGATGCTGTAGAGCACCAGCGGAATCAGAAATCGTCGTGCGCGTCTGCGGATCACCATGGAGGTGAGTCATACACCGGCATGGTTAAGGAGGTGTTGAACATGCACAAGCCATGCCTTCCGGAGCGCGGGTCGCCACGCTGTCCGGAACGCGGGCCACACCACGCGGGTGTAAAACGATATCACGAAACAGCGAGAAGGCCGTCCCTGCTCGAATGCAGCACGGACGGGGCGATCAGATCACGAGAAAATCGCTTGCGGAAACCTTGAGTGGGTGCCCGGTCAGCATGGCGAACTGGATGGCCTGCTTTGCCCCCGTGCCATCCTTGTCGTAGAGCAGCGCGCCGGTATTCTTGTTGTAGATGATCCGGTCGCTCGCATCGTGGGCGACCGATCCCACATGGAAAGCCCCCTTCGCAAGGGCTCCTTTCTTGATCGTGCTGAAGATCGACTTCGCCAGATGGATGGTGTCGTCCTTGAACGAGAAGTCGACGATGGTGTCCAAATTGCTCTTCTTGTTGACGGAATTGGTTTTGCCGAGCATGGAATCGAAAACGAAGATGTCGCGGTCCCGCCCCCCGGTCAGGATGTCGTTCCCGAGGCCGCCGTTGAGCGTGTCGTTGCCGAAGCCGCCACTGAGCCGATCCTTGCTCGCGCCGGCGATGATCTTGTCACTTCCAGCCGTCCCATCGGTCACCTCCGGAGAAATGTCGAGAACGGCGATTGTGAAGGTCTGATCCGTGAAATGGCCGGCCTTGTCCGTTGCTCGGACTGAAACCGTGTGCGTCTTCGACTGCTCGAAATCGAGTTTGATCCCATTGGCGACCACCAGCTTGGTGCCGGACGCGTCGAGGGTGAAGCGCCCGCCGGCATCGTCGGTCAGGCTGTAGGTAACGGAATCGCCCGGATTGGGATCAACGGCCGACAATACGCCGACCTGCTCGCCGCCCGCGGCAAGCTCCGCGATAGACTTTCCGCTCAGGTTCACTTGGCCGGGCGCTTCCGGGATGTCCCGCACGTCGATCGTAAAGGCTTGGTCCCTGAAGTGACCGGCCTTGTCCGTGGCGCGCACCACAATGGTGTGCATTTTCGTCTGCTCGAAGTCGATCTTCGAGCCGTCGGCAACGACGACCTTCGTGCCAGCGGCATCGAGCTTGAAACGTCCTCCGGCATCGTCGCTCAGGCTGTAGGTGAAGGTGTCGTCGGGATTGGCGTCGACGGCCGACAGGGTGCCGACCAGTTCCCCGCTTGCGGTATGCTCGGCGACGGAAGACCCGGTCAGGTTGACCTGTGATGGCTTCTCGTCCGGGAGAACCGACACGGTGGATCGCGTCGTGTTGCCGGTGCTGTCTTCCAGCGTGATGGAGATTTCGCGCGTCTCGACGGTCTGGCCGACGCTTGTGTAGGTCAGGGAGCGGACAAGTTCCTGGATCAGGGCAGGCGTGGCTCTGAAGTTCAATGAGATCCCGAGATGAGATCCAGTCTCGTCACTGATGAAACCGATCTGCGTGCCGTTGACGGAAATGGCGGAGGAGGAATCCCGACCGACCGTGCCGGTCGTGTCGATCCCCAGTCGATCCAACGCATCGGAACCGTCGACTACATCGACCCTCAGGGACGCGATGAACGCGCTGTCATCGGAAAGAACGACATTTCGTCCGTAATCCAAGAAGGTAGGTATCTGCGGCACGGCATAGAGACGGTCGCCATTCAGTCCGGAGATTTGCGGCGCTTCGTCAATATCCGTGCCCGTGCTGTCCTGAACGAACTTGAAGCCCTGCCCGTGCAATTGCTCCCGCTCGTCTTCAGTGAAGCTCCCTCCGGTCAGAACAACCCTGAGGCCAGTGGAATAGCCGTAGGACTTGAGGGCCAAATCCTTGTCGTCAAATGTCAGGATGCTGCCAGCAGCCGAGGCGAACCCGATTGACTCAATGTTGGTGATGGTCTTGCCGGAAAAGTCGACGGAGCCGCCGGTGATGATGAGGCTGTCATCCTCTGCGTTCGGATCGGAACCTGTCCCACCATCGATTGCCGTGATACCGGACACTTGCTGTGCCGTCAGCACGATGAAGTCGTCGCCGGTTCGGCCCACGATGGCTTCGATGTTCTTCAGTTCGGCGAACAATCTGAAATCGAAATCGCCTCCAACGCCGACGAGCTGCAAAGTATCGTTGCCATCGTCACCGTCCAGAGTGTCTCCCTCATCGAGGGCGTACGCCGAGACCGCGAACGTATCATTGGCCGATGTGCCCGTTCTGGTCTCGACCCCTTCATCCAGAAACACCACTGAAGCGGGCGCCACGCGCACTGTCGTGTCGGCGAAATAGGTGTCGTTCTCGGACAAGGCGGAGATCGAGATGGTTCGCTCGAAGATTGCCGAGGGATCTGCTGAGTTGGTGTAGGTCAGAGTGTGGATAAGCTCCTCGACGGGGGTCGTGGCAACCCCCACCTCGAAATCGACGATCATGCCGAAGGAATCCAGCGCCGAGACCGTGCCGATAACCGTTCCGTCGTACAGGATTTGAACGCCCACTTCGAGAGCCCCTGACAACGTGATGTGGCCGCGGCCCGTGTCGATCCCAAGCTCGTCGGTCGGTTCGCCGGCCCAACCGAGATCAACGAAGAGAGAGATCAACGGTTCGGCGGCCGCGATCGCGGCATCACCGTCCTTGTCGATAAATACGGGTTGCTGGACGATGGTCTGGACGGCGTCTCCGTTGAGATTGGCAATCGGCAAGGCCGCGAAAGGCTGGTGGACGGCTGATGACATGGGTTTCCCTCGCAATTGGTTTTGGCCCCTGCGACAGTTCGTTTGGGGCGGGTATGCTTCCAAGTCTCCATACCATGACGCAATGATATGTTAAAATATATCATAAAACGTTTGCCATCCACTGGCTGAAGAAAGCAAAAAGGGGGCTCAAGAGCCCCCTCGTCCGGTCGGACAAAAATTGGATCTTTGGTCGGCGGACCGGGCTACCGCAAAGCCTTGAGCGCCGCCCGACCCGCATAGCGCGCCTGTGGGCCGAGCTCCTCCTCGATGCGGATGAGCTGGTTGTACTTGGCGGTCCGGTCGGAGCGGGCGAGCGATCCGGTCTTGATCTGCCCGCAATTGGTCGCGACGGCGAGGTCCGCGATGGTGGAATCCTCGGTTTCGCCGGAGCGGTGGGACATGACCGCCGTGTAGCCGGCCCGGTGGGCCATGTCGACGGCGGCGAGCGTCTCGGTCAGCGAGCCGATCTGGTTCACCTTCACCAGGAGCGAATTCGCCACACCCCGCTCGAGGCCTTCGGAGAGACGCGTCACGTTGGTGACAAACAGGTCGTCGCCGACGAGCTGGCACTTGGACCCGATCAGGTCGGTTACGGCCTTCCAGCCCTCCCAATCGTCTTCGGACATCCCATCCTCGATGGTCGCAATCGGATAGGCGGACACGAGCTTCGCCAAGTATTCGGCCTGCTGCTGCGGGTTCAGCTTCTGGCCGGTGCCTTCGTAATGGTAGGCACCATCCTTGAAGAACTCGGTGGCCGCGCAGTCGAGGCCGAGGACGATGTCCTGGCCCGGCTTGTAGCCGGCCTGCTCGACGGACTTCATGATGAAGTCGAGGGCGGCCTCCGCGGACGGGAGGTTCGGGGCGAAACCGCCCTCGTCGCCCACATTGGTGTTGTGGCCGGCGTCCTTCAGGGCCTTCTTCAGGGTGTGGAACACCTCGGATCCCATGCGCACGGCTTCCGCCAGGGTCGGGGCGCCGACCGGCATGATCATGAATTCCTGGAAGTCAATCGGGTTGTCGGCATGCGCCCCGCCGTTGATGATGTTCATCATCGGAACCGGCAGGACGCGGGCCTGCGTGCCGCCCACATAGCGGTAGAGCGGCAGGGCAGACGCGTCGGCCGCCGCCTTGGCCACGGCCAGCGACACGCCCAGGATGGCATTGGCGCCGAGGCGGGCCTTGTTCGGCGTGCCGTCGAGCTCGATCATGGTCTCGTCGATAGCGACCTGCTCCTCGGCGTCCATGCCGCCGATGGCGTCCAGGATCTCGTTGTTGACCGCGTCGACGGCCTTGAGCACGCCCTTGCCGAGATAGACGGCCTTGTCGCCGTCGCGAAGCTCGACCGCCTCGTGAGCACCCGTGGAGGCGCCGGAGGGCACTGCGGCACGGCCCATGGAGCCGTCTTCGAGGGTCACATCCACCTCGACCGTGGGATTGCCCCGGCTGTCGAGGATCTGGCGGGCGAAAACGTCGATAATGGCGGTCATTGGGCGGGCTCCTGCGGGCTGAAGTGCGGCCGGCGCGGCCCGTCCGACGGGTGCGGCCTCAAGTCATGAATTGGCTTATTGACCGAAATGCCCATGTGAGCAAGGACGGCAAGAGCTTTCCCCTTATCAATCCAAGGTCAATTCCCGATGACGGAAACCACTCTCCAGCTCGGTCAGTCGAGCGCTCAGCCCCAATCTCCCGAGGAGGCTCAGCTCGACCGGGTGCCCAACCCGCATCCCGACACCGACTATCTCGCCCGCTTTACCGTGCCTGAATTCACCTCTCTGTGCCCGGTCACGGGCCAGCCGGATTTCGCCATTCTGGTGATCGACTACGCGCCCGGCCCCTGGCTGGTCGAATCCAAGTCGCTCAAGCTCTACATGCACAGCTTCCGCAACCACGGCGCCTTCCATGAGGATTGCACGGTGGCGATCGGCAAGCGCCTCGCCGATCTGTTGGAGCCCCGCTACCTGCGGATCGGCGGCTATTGGTATCCCCGCGGGGGCATTCCCATCGATGTGTTCTGGCAGACCGGCGAGCTGCCGAAGAACCTCTGGCTGCCCGACCAGGGCGTGGCGCCCTACCGGGCCCGCTGAGCGGCGGGTCTGGTCAGGAGGACCGAAGCGGCCACGCCGACCCCGACGATGATCAGGGCGGCGATACCGGTCGCTCCGGTCAACCCGATGTTGCGCAGGCCGAACCCCATCAGGACGACGCCGAGCGCCTGACCGCAGAAGAACGAGAAGGCGTGGAGCGCGACCGCCGAGGCCCGCGCTCCCGGGGCCACTTCCGTGACCTGAGCCTGGAACGTGTTGTGGAGCATGTAGAAGCCGAGGCCCATCAGCAGCAGACCGACGGCATCGAGCTTCCAGTCGCCGCCGAGCCCCAGGACGACCAGGGCGGCCCCGGCGAAGAAGCCTCCACCGAGAAGGATCCTGCCGATCCCGAGCCGCCTCAGCATCCAGCTCACGAGCGCGGAATAGATCAGGCCGCCGACCGCAAACCCGCCGATGGCGAAACCGGCCTCCGCCGCCCCGCCCCCGCCCCGCTCCTCGAGCAGCGGCGCCACGTAGGGAAAGATCCCGAAAATCGCGATGGCCTCGACGAAGACGAGGCTGAAGAGGGTGAGCGCCCGCGGGTTCGACAGGATGTCCCGGTAGCGCAGGAGAGCGCTCTTGAGATCGAATTGCCCGCCCGGCAACGCGCCCCGGAAACCGATCACGGTGGCGGCGAAGGCCAGGGCCACCAGGCCGGTCGACAGGGTGAACACGCCGCGCCAGCCGATCAGCTCCGCCAAGAGCCCGGCGAAGGAAGAGCCGGCCAGCTGCCCGATGATCACGGCGACCAGGTAGCGACTCAGGGCGACCTGGCGCTTGGCCATCTCGACCCGGTCGCCGATCAGCGCGATGGAGAGCGGCACCGCCCCGCCGGCCGCCGCGCCGGCCACGATGCGCAGCGTGAAGAGCGTCGCCGCATTGGGGGCGAAGACAGAGCAGGCCAGGGCCAGGAAGAGGAGCGCCAGCGCCACCTTCATGACGCGCTCCTTGCCGAGGGCGTCGCCGATCGGGCCGAGGACCGGCTGGATGAAGGCGTAAGGCAGCGCGAAGGCGGCTGACAGGAGCGCGATCGTCTGCGGGGCGGAGTTCAGGTCCCGGGCGATGATCCCGACCATCGGTTCGACGGCGCGGCCGGAGAAGGTGCTCGCGAAGCCGCTGGTGGCGAGGATCAGGATCAGGTTGCGGGAGGACATGGGATCCCAATGATGAAGGCCGTGAACGGAGCTCACGCTCCATATCACGGCCTCATCGCAGCACGAGGATCAGGAATGCAGACCTGACCTCCTGAAAAGTCATGGAAACGTCAGGCCGCCCTGCCCTTGGCCAGGGAATCGAAGGCCTTCAGCTGGGCCAGCAAGCCTTCCAGTTCCTTCAGCGGCACCATGTTCGGTCCGTCCGACGGAGCGTTGTCCGGATCGTGATGGGTTTCGATGAAGACGCCGGCTACGCCGACTGCCACGGCCGCCCGGGCGAGCACCGGCACGTATTCCCGCTGGCCGCCCGAAGTCGTGCCCTTGCCGCCCGGCTGCTGCACCGAGTGAGTGGCATCGAAGATCACCGGTGCGCCCGTCTCGGCCATGATCGGCAGGGAGCGCATGTCCGACACCAGGGTGTTGTAGCCGAAGGAGGCGCCGCGCTCGGTCAGCATCACGTTGGGGTTTCCGGCCCCCGCCACCTTGGCGGCGACGTTCGCCATGTCCCAGGGTGCCAGGAACTGGCCCTTCTTCACATTGACGACGCGCCCGGTCTTGGCCGCCGCGACCAGGAGATCGGTCTGGCGGCAGAGGAACGCGGGGATCTGGAGGATGTCGACCACCTCGCCCACCGGGGCGCATTGGTCGTTCTCGTGCACGTCGGTGATCACCGGCAGGCCGTATGTCTCCTTCACCTCGGCGAAGATCGACAGGGCCTTGTCGAGGCCGATGCCGCGCGCGCTGGAGCTCGAGGTCCGGTTGGCCTTGTCGAAGGACGACTTGTAGACCAGGCCCAGACCCAGCCTTCCGGCGATCTCCTTGAGCGCGGCCGCCATTTCGAGCGCATGATCGCGGCTCTCCATGGCGCAGGGGCCGGCGATGATGCTGAGGGGCAGGTGGTTGCCGAAGCGGACGGAGCCGGCCTCGACGACGGCAGGTTGGTGTTTCTGATCGGTCATGCGCCGTCTCTAGCCTTTCTGGACCGGCAAGCAAAGCGGTGATGCGCAGGCCCTGCCTTTGCGGATTGCGGCGGCCGAGCCCTCGGCAGCCGAACCATGGCCGTTTCGGGTTTGAGGAAGCAAAGCAACCTTTAACCAAAAATCAGCATGACCATAGCGTTAATCCAAAGGTCGATTTACTTTAGGTCAATTCCAAAACAGGATGCTATCTGCCTGGAAGAATAAGATAATTTGCCTGCAGGCGATCCTGAACCTGTACCAACCCATTGACTTGGCAGCGCGTGGGGGGCGCTCTGATGTCCGAAAACAGCAAAATGCAAGAACTGGTCGCTCTCAGAACCGCGCTGGGGTTCACGCAGAGCAGAATGGCGCATGAGATCGAACTGAACCTGCGCGACTACCAGTCGTTCGAATGGGGCGAGAACGAGATCCCGGATTTGTATCTCAGGGCGATCGAGCGAATCGCCATGCTGTATGCCGTCCGGCACAAGAATCCGATGCTGGTGCCCCCCGCCATGCGCGCGGAGGCCCTGCAGTTTGCCCGCATGGTCGAGGCCAGCCTCTGACGGCGTCTTGAGGAGAAACCCTCGACGGTCCCGTCCGGGGCGAACCTCTTTCAGAAGGTCATGGCCGCCGCATTGATGATGCCGGCCGCGAGCGAAGCGGCGCCGAGGAACAGGGCCGCGGCCATCTCGCCGCCGGCGATGCGCTGCGACAGGTTCGGCATCACGATCCGGACGAGCCAGTAAACGATGATCTGGACCGCAAGGGCGACGAGGCCCCAGACGAGGCAGTCGATGATCGTCTGAGCGTGCACGATGGCGCTCGCAAGAGGAAGCGCGAAGCCGACGAGGCTGAAGCCGAGGGCCGTCGCGGCCGAGATCACGTTCTCGCGAATGAGCGCGAACTCGTTGTGCATGGTCGCGAGCGTATAAATCGCGAGATAAAGGCCGACCAGGGCGACGGCAAGGACGAAGAAGATCAGGAAGTCGGGCAGGCCCGCCAGAGATGAAGCCACGGTCAATCCCCCATACGATTCATTATTTCAGTCAGTACAGGGGATATGGTTAATATTACGTTGGTTCGAACGCGATCGCGACCCCGAACGCCGTGCTGGCCGGCACGATGAGCCTGCTGCCGATATGCTGATAGGGGATATCGGCCGAGTCGAGCCAGGTCGCCTGCCGATGGATGTCCTCGACGCGCACGGCGAAGGCCACGAAGGACGGCTGATCGAGTTCCGCCTCCACCGAGCCATAGATCTCGGCCGCGTCATCGGGCGTCATCACGTCGAC
This sequence comes from Microvirga terrae, assembly GCF_013307435.2. Classification (NCBI taxonomy): domain Bacteria; kingdom Pseudomonadati; phylum Pseudomonadota; class Alphaproteobacteria; order Hyphomicrobiales; family Methylobacteriaceae; genus Microvirga; species Microvirga terrae. The sequence continues at coordinate 2,728,487 of NZ_CP102845.1, read as the reverse complement.
GCGATCCTCCGCGAGGGAAAACGAGAGGTCGTCGCCATCGGTGCTCGAGGGCTGAGCCCCGGTGAAGGCCGTCAAGAAACCGCGGCACCGCTCCGGATCCGGCGCCGCCAGGGTCACCGAGGCGATCCGGGAGGCCTTGTTGTCGTGGCGCTGGAATTCCGGATTCCAGAAATTCTCCGGATAGTGCTGCTGGCAGACGAAGAAACCGGCTTTAGACGCGCCTTCAGCGGCGGCAAAGGCCAGGGTGAACCCGACCTTCGTCTCGCTGCCGTCAGGACGCCGTCCGCTGCGCTCGAAATGGAACGGTTCGAACGATCCGATGCCGCTCCGGGCGAACAGGGCGGCATCCGCCTTCGCGTCCTGGCTGTCGAGGACGAGCATCGCAAGACCTTCACGGTCCCTGAGATAGTCCTGGACGAAAGCTCCGAAGCTGAAGGCGCTCGCCCGATGAGGCGCGATGGCGGCCCCCTCGCCTATCGCGATCAGCTCGATGAAGGAGTTCGACAACTGGACGATGCGGTTCTCGGTGCCCCAGGGGTGCCTGTTGCGGGCGCCGACCTGGAACCCGAGACGCTGGTAGAAGCTCCCGGCCCGGTCGAGATCGCGGACGGCAATGACGAGATGGTCGATCCGGCGTGACATCGAGCTCTTTCCTGTAACGAGAGCATACACCTAGCGCGCCATGCCCGGTTTGGCGAACGCCCCACGGGAAGCCGGCCCTCCGAGCAATGATGGGCTCGGCGGCTTTACGACCGTCATCGCCAGCCTTGTGCCGGCGATGACGGGGTGGCGGCGGTTAAACCAGGCGGCTCTGCTCCACGGCCGCATGGATGAAGCTCTTGAAGAGCGGATGCGGCTCGAACGGGCGCGATTTCAGTTCAGGATGGTACTGGACGCCGATGAACCAGGGATGGTCCTCGTATTCCACGATCTCGGGCAGCACGCCGTCCGGCGAGACGCCGGAGAACCGCAGGCCCTTCCCTTCGAGCCGGTCGCGGTAGGTCATGTTGACCTCATAGCGGTGCCGGTGACGCTCTGAGATCTCCGTGCCGCCATAGATCTCTGCCACCTTGCTCCCGGGCTTGAGCGCAGCCTGATACGCCCCGAGGCGCATGGTCCCTCCGAGATCGCCCCCGGTGGCCCGCTTCTCGAGCTCGTTGCCGCGCAGCCACTCGGTCATGAGGCCGACCACGGGTTCGGAGGTCGGTCCGAATTCCGTCGAACTGGCGTCCTGGATTCCGGCGAGCGAGCGCGCCGCCTCGATCACGGCCATCTGCATCCCGAAGCAGATGCCGAAATACGGCACCTTGCGCTCACGGGCGAAGCGGGCCGCACGGATCTTTCCTTCGGCGCCGCGCTGGCCGAAGCCGCCGGGAACCATGATGCCGTGAATGCCTTCCAGGAACGGAGCCGGATCCTCGTGCTCGAAGATCTCGCTCTCGATCCATTCCAGGTTCACCTTCACCTGGTTGGCGATGCCGCCGTGATGAAGGGCCTCGATCAGCGACTTATAGGCATCCTTGAGGCCGGTATACTTGCCGACCACGGCGATCGTCACCTCGCCTTCCGGATTGTGGACGCGCCCGGAAATTTTGGTCCAGCGCGAAAGATCGGGCGTCTTCGCGCCGTCGAGCCCGAAGGCCGCCAGAACCTCGCTGTCGAGCCCCGCCTCGTGATAGGCGAGCGGGACGTCGTAGATCGAACGGGCGTCGCGCGCTTCGATCACGGCGGTCTCGCGCACGTTGCAGAACAGGGCGAGCTTGCGGCGCTCGTCTTTGGGGATCTCGCGATCGGTGCGGCAGAGCAGGATGTCCGGCTGGATGCCGATGGAGCGCAGTTCCGCGACCGAATGCTGGGTCGGCTTCGTCTTCAGCTCGCCGGCCGACGGGATGAACGGCAGCAGGGTCAGGTGGACGTAGATCGCCTGCCCTCGGTCGAGGTCGTTGCCGAGCTGACGGATCGCCTCGAAAAACGGCAGTCCCTCGATATCGCCGACCGTGCCGCCGATTTCCACGAGAACGAAGTCGAAGCCCTCATTGCCCGTGAGCACGAAGTCCTTGATGGCGTTCGTGACGTGGGGAATCACCTGGATGGTCGCGCCGAGATAGTCGCCGCGGCGTTCCTTGGTGATGATGTCGAGATAGATGCGCCCAGTGGTGATGTTGTCGGCCTTGGTGGCCGGAACGCCGGTGAAGCGCTCGTAGTGCCCGAGATCCAGATCGGTTTCAGCGCCGTCGTCGGTCACGAAGACCTCGCCGTGCTGGTAGGGACTCATCGTCCCCGGATCGACGTTGAGATATGGGTCGAGCTTGCGAAGCCGAACCTTGTAACCGCGTGCTTGGAGAAGCGCTCCCAGAGCCGCCGAAGCCAGACCCTTGCCGAGCGAAGACACCACGCCGCCGGTGATGAATACGTACCGCGTCATGGACCCCTATCCATAAACATCGGGCACCGATTCGCAATCGCGAACCCGACAACCCGAAACCCATCCACAAAAAGAGAGGGCCGGAAGGTCCGGCCCTGGTTTCGCTTACTGCTGAGGCGCTGTCGGGGCTGGCGACCCGGGCGCCGGTGCGGCCGGCTGTTCGCCCTGGAGCCGCTGAAGCTGCTCGAGCACGTTGCCGCCCTGCGGAGCAGCCGGAGCCTGTGGGCCCGGAGCCGGTGCCGCCGGCGCGGCGCCGTCGAGAATCGACCGCGGAGCCCGCGTCGTGGTCGCCATGACGGTGAGGGCGATGCTCGTCACGAAGAACAGGCCCGCCAGGATCGCCGTCGCGCGGGTCAGCGCATTGGCCTGACCCCGCCCGGTCATGAAGCCGGACACGCCGCCTCCCCCGCCGCCGAGACCCATGCCGCCGCCCTCGGACCGCTGCAGGAGAACCACGCCGATCAGGGCGAGCACGATGATCAGATGGACAATGATGAGAACTGTTTGCATCGTTTTCAAAAACCTCAAGCGGCTGCGCACAGGGCGACAGCCGCTCGCAATCCGTTCGTTGCGGCGGCCTGTAGCATAGGTGGGCGCAGGATCAAAGACCCGCAAGCCGCCTTTTCGCCGTTACCCGAGATAGGCCCCGGCGATGGCGAGGAAATCGGCCGCGACGAGGCTCGCTCCGCCGACCAGGGCACCGTTGACGTTGTCCACGGCCATCAGCTCGGCGGCGTTCGAAGGCTTCACGGAGCCCCCGTAGAGGATGCGGACCTTGGGCGCCTCCGCCTTGCCCACGAGGCGGCGCAGTTCGTCCCTGACGAGGGCATGCACCTCCGCCACGTCGGCGATCGTCGGCGTCAAGCCGGTGCCGATGGCCCAGACCGGCTCGTATGCGACCACAAGGTTGTGGCTGTTCGAATCGACCGGAATCGAACCGCGCAGCTGCCTGCGGACGACCGCCAGGGTCTTGCCGGATTCACGCTCCTCCCGGGTCTCGCCGACGCACGCGATGGCAGTCAGACCCGCGCGATGGGCCGCCACCGCCTTGGCGCAGACATCCACATCCTTTTCCTTGTGGTACTGGCGGCGCTCGGAATGGCCGACGATCACGTAGGTCGCCCCCGCGTCGGCCAGCATCTCGGCTGACAGATCGCCCGTGAAGGCACCCGATTCCTTGGCATGGCAGTCCTGACCGCCGATCGCCACCCTGGAGCCGACCGAGTGGCGGGCGAAAACGCCCACCAGGGTGGCGGGCGGACAGACGGCGAGCTCGACCTTGGCCTTGAGACCTGGGGTATAGCCGGCATGGACCTCCTCCAGGACCTTGGCCGACGACCTCAATCCGTTCATCTTCCAGTTTCCCGCCACCAGCGGGCGCGGCCTATCGACGCTCATGTAAGGCACTCCTGTCACGCTTGATGATCCGGCAGTAGCAGAGGCTAGAGCCTTCTTTCAACCAGACTTGCCCTTTTCGTAGAGCCCCTGATCGTTTATCGGCAGGTTTAACGATTTTTTGGAAAACGGGTTCACGATGCTTCGGAACATGCGCAAGGCTGGGCAGACCGTGGTCGGCAAAGCGATCGCCACCATCTTCTTCTGTGCCCTCATCGTCAGCTTCGCCATCTGGGGCATCGGCGACATCTTCCGCGTCACCCCGGCTTCCGCGGTGGCCGAGGTCGGCAGCACGACCATCACGGTCGATCAGGTCCGCAACGCCTACACCAACGAGCTCCAGCGCCTCGGGCGCCAGTTCCGCACGGTGATCAGCCCGGAGCAGGCGCGTGCCTTCGGCCTTGATCAACAGGTCGTGTCCAATCTCGTCACGGAAGCCGTGTTGGCCGAGCAGGCCAAACAGATGGGCCTCTCCGTGTCGGATCAGCTCGTTGCCGCCTCCATCATGAACAACCCGGCCTTCAAGGGCGCCGACGGCCAGTTCAACCGCGCCCAGTTCGATCAGGCTCTGCGCAATGCCGGTCTCTCCGAGGCCGGCTTCGTGCAGGAGCAGCGCTCGGCCATGGCGCGCCTCCACCTGGCGGAAGCCATCGCCGGCGACATCAATGTGCCGGTCGCCGCCAGGGAGGCCCTGCACCGCTACGCCAGCGAGCGCCGCGCCGCCGCTTATCTGCTCCTGACCCCGGCCATGGCGGGCGACATCCCGGCTCCGACGGCCGAGCAGCTCCAGAGCTTCTTCAACGAGCGCCGAAGCGCCTTCCGGGCTCCCGAATACCGGGCCGTCTCCGTGATGGCTCTCGACGCGGCGGCGATCTCCAAGCCGGAGACCGTGTCGGAGACCGATGCCCGCCAGGCCTATGAGCAGCGGAAGGCGTCCTTCGGCACTCCGGAGCACCGTACCATCCAGCAGATCACCTTCCCGTCCCAGGCCGACGCCGAGGCGGCCGCCGCGAAGATCAAGGAAGGGACCACCTTCGAGTCCCTTGCCACCGAGCGCAATGTCTCCCCGCAGGATCTGGAGCTCGGCACCTTCACCAAGGCCGAGATGCTCGATCAGGCGGTCGCGGATGCCGCATTCACGCTGGATCAGGGAGCCGTCAGCGGCCCGATCGCCGGCCGCTTCGGCCCCGTGCTAGTGCGCGTCACCCAGATCAAGCCCGAGTCGGTTCGCGCCTTCGAAGAGGTCGCGGCCGAGATCAGGCAGCAACTCGCCCAGGAGCGCGCGAAGGATCAGATCGAGCGGATCCACGACGAGATCGAGGATCTGCGCGCTGGCGCCAAGCCCCTGGCGGAGATTGCGAAGGACAAGGGCCTGACCCTGATCCAGGTGCCGGCCGTCGAGGCCGGCGGCCTCGACAAGGCCGGCAATCCCGTGAACCTGCCCGAGAAGGATGCCGTTGTGAAGGCGGCTTTCGCCTCGGACATCGGGGTCGACAACGAACCCCTGCGCACGGCGACCGGCTATGTCTGGTACGACGTGACCGGCATCGAGGCCTCCCGCGAGAAGAACCTAGACGAGGTCCGCGATCAGGTCGCCGCCCAATGGCGGGAGGATCAGGTCGCGCAGCGCCTGTCCGAGAAGGCGAACGAGCTGACGGGCCGCCTCGAGAAGGGCGAGGCCATCGAGGCCGTGGCCCAGTCGGTCGGTGCACCGGTCGTGAACGCGACGGACCTTGCCCGCAACGCCGCCAAAGACGATCTCGCGGCCGAAGCCGTGAATCGCATCTTCGCCGTTCCAGTCGGAAAGGTCGGCCATGCGGCGAACGGGACCGACGCCCGCGCGGTGTTCAAGGTCACGTCCGCAACCGTGCCGCCCCTGGTCACCACGACCCAGGCCGCGCAGAACGCCGAGAACCAGCTCCGCACCGGCTTCGGCGACGATCTGCTCAGCCAGTATATCGCCCAGGTCCGCCAGGATCTCGGCGTCACCATCAATCAGCAGGCGCTGCGTCGCGCCACGGGCAGCGAATCCTAAACCGATGACAACCACGCCCGATTTCGACACCTTCGCGGCGGCCTACGAGGCAGGCGAAGCCGGCGTCCTGCGCACGACGCTCGTGGGCGATCTCCTGACCCCTGTCGCGGCCTTCCTGAAACTGCGGCACGACCGGAAGGGCTCGGCCTTCCTGCTCGAATCCGTGGAAGGCGGAGCGACCCGCGGCCGCTTCTCCATGATCGGGCTCGATCCCGATCTGGTCTGGCGTTGTCAGGATGGCGTGGCATCGATCGACCGGCAGGCGTTGAGCCGGATGAAGGAGTTCACCGTGGAGGAGGCTCCCCCGTTGGAGAGCCTGCGCGCGCTCATCAAGGAAAGCGCCCTGCCGCTGTCCGACGATCTGCCGCCCATGGCGGCGGGCCTCTTCGGCTATCTGGGTTACGACATGGTTCGTCTCATGGAGCGCCTGCCCGAGCCCAATCCGGACGTGCTCGAGGTTCCCGACGCGATTCTCATTCGCCCGACTGTCATGGTCGTGTTCGACGCGGTCAGGGACGAGATCTCTCTCATCACGCCCGTGCGCCCGCGGGCCGGTACCTCCGCCCGGGCGGCCTATGAAGGTGCGCTCTCTCGCCTCGACGACGTGACCACCGTCCTCGAGCGTCCCCTGCCCATCGACGACCGCAGCGATCCGACCCGGATCCATTTCGATCCTCCGGTCTCGAACACGACACCGGAGGAGTTCGAGGCGATGGTCGCCAAGGCGAAGGAGTACATCCGGGCCGGCGACATCTTCCAGGTGGTGCTCTCGCAACGCTTCGAGTCGGCCTTCCCCCTGCCGGCCTTCGCACTCTACCGTTCGCTGCGGCGGGTCAATCCGGCGCCGTTCCTTTGCTACCTCGACTTCGAGGACTTCCAGATCGTCTGCTCCTCGCCGGAAATCCTGGTACGGGTCCGAGAAGGCCGGATCACGATCCGGCCGATCGCCGGAACACGCCCGCGGGGCGCGACGGCGGCCGAAGACCGGGCCCACGCGGAAAGCCTGCTGGCCGACCAGAAGGAGCGGGCCGAGCACCTCATGCTGCTCGATCTCGGTCGCAACGATGTCGGCCGCGTGGCCGAGATGGGCTCCGTCGAAGTCACGGATTCGTTCTTCCTCGAGTTCTACAGCCAGGTGATGCACATCGTGTCGAACGTGGAGGGCCGGCTCGATCCCTCGTTCGATGCCCTCGATGCCCTGGTGGCGGGATTCCCGGCCGGGACGGTCTCGGGCGCGCCGAAGGTGCGGGCGATGCAGATCATCGACGAACTGGAGAAGGACAAGCGCGGGCCCTATGCCGGTTGCGTCGGATACTTCGGCGCCAACGGCGAGATGGACACCTGCATCGTGCTGCGCACGGCAGTCGTCAAGGACGGACGCATGGCCGTTCAAGCGGGTGCCGGCATCGTGTACGATTCCGATCCGGCCTCCGAACAGCAGGAATGCATCAATAAGTCGAAGGCTCTCTTCCGGGCGGCGGAGGAAGCCGTGCGTTTCGCCAGCCAGGCCAGGGTCGGACAATGAACGGGACGCCAGGCTGTCCCTTGACCGGGAGCTTCGCTTACGCGAACGTCGGCGCGCTATGACCCGCGTTCTCGTCATCGACAACTACGACAGCTTCACCTGGAACCTGGTGCATCTGCTCGGTCCGCTCGCGACCTCCGTCGACGTGGTGCGCAACGACGCCATCACGACCGACGAGGTGCTCGCCTCGCAGCCGGACGCCATCGTGCTTTCCCCCGGCCCCTGCACGCCGAACGAGGCCGGGATCTGTCTCGACCTGGTCAAACGCGCCTCGCCCGACATCCCGACCTTCGGGGTCTGCCTCGGTCTGCAGACGATCGGCCAAGTCTTCGGTGGCACCGTCTCGCGGGCGCCCCTCCCCATGCACGGCAAGGTCTCGGACGTGGAGCATGGCGGACAGGCGGTGTTCCGCGGCATCAACGGATCGTTCAAGGCGACCCGTTACCACTCGCTCATCGTCGATCGCGAAACCTGTCCGGCCGACCTCCAGGTCACAGCGGAAACCTCGGACGGCCTCGTGATGGGCCTGTCGCACCGCTCCCTGCCGATCCACGGCGTGCAGTTCCACCCTGAAAGCATCCTGTCGGAGCACGGGGTGACGATCATGCGCAATTTCTTCGAACTCGCAGCGGATTGGAACGCCAGACACCGGGCCACCGGCAGTGCCGCAGCGTCAGCAGGACAGTGAAAGCGATGGAATCGTTCAAATCCTATCTCGCCAAGGTCGCCACGGGCGCATCGCTGACGCGCGACGAGGCGCGGGACGCGTTCGACGACCTGCTCTCCGGTGAAGTCACACCTGCCCAGGGTGGAGCCTTCCTGATGGCCCTGCGGGTGCGCGGCGAGGCTCTGGAAGAGATCGTCGGCGCCGTCACGGCCATGCGCGGCCGCATGCTACGGATCAACGCCCCCGAGAAGGCCGTCGACATCGTCGGCACCGGCGGCGACCACAAGGGCAGCTACAACATCTCCACGCTTGCCTCGATCATCGTGGCGTCCTGCGGCGTTCCCGTGGCCAAGCACGGCAACCGGGCGGCCTCCTCGAAGTCCGGCACGGCGGACGTGCTGGCGGCCCTCGGCCTCAAGCTCGGGCTCGATCCGGAAGGCCTGGAGCGTTGTCTCGACGAGACCAAGCTCTGCTTCATGTTCGCCCAGACCCATCACGCCGCCATGCGCCACGTGGCGCCGGTACGCGTTGAGCTCGGCACCCGGACGATCTTCAACCTGCTCGGGCCGCTGGCCAATCCGGCCGGCGCCAAGCGCCAGCTTCTCGGCGTCTTTTCAGAAGCTTGGCTCGAGCCGCTCACCCAGGTTCTGAAGGAACTCGGCTCTCAGAAGGTCTGGACCGTGCATGGTTCCGACGGCCTCGACGAGATGACCACCACGGGTCCGACCTTCGTAGCGGCTCTCGAGAACGGCGCGATCCGCCGCTTCACCGTGACGCCCGACGAGGTCGGGCTGCCGACCGTCTCGCTCGACGATCTCCGGGGCGGCGACCCGGAGCATAACGCGGCCCAGCTTCGCGCTGTCCTGGACGGTGCCCGGATCCCTTATCGGGACGTGGCCCTGTTGAACGCCGCAGCCTCGCTGGTGGTGGCGGACGAAGCCGACAATCTGCGCGATGGTCTCGACCGGGCGTCTCGGGCTCTGGACAGCGGCGCCTCGAAGGCGACGCTCGAGCGTCTCGTCAAGATCTCGAACAGCTGAGCGAGGCTCCCATGGCCGACGTTCTCAGCAAGATCGAAGCCTACAAGCGCCGGGAGATCGCCGCCGCGAAAGCGGCGGTTTCGCTCCACGACATGGAGCGCCGCGCACGCTCGGCTGCTCCGGCTCGCGGCTTTGGCAGGGCGATCGAGCGGCATCTCGCCGAAGGGCGCCCGGCCCTCATCGCCGAGGTCAAAAAGGCAAGCCCATCGAAGGGATTGATCCGCGCCGACTTCGACCCTCCGAGCCTCGCCCGGGCCTATGCGGAGGGCGGCGCCACCTGCCTGTCGGTCCTGACCGACGAGCCGTCCTTTCAGGGCAAGCCCGAGTACTTGGCTCAGGCCCGTGACGCGTCGGGCCTGCCGGCCCTGCGCAAGGACTTCCTGTTCGAGCCCTACCAGGTCTATGAGGCGCGGGCCTGGGGGGCAGACTGCATTCTTGTGATCATGGCGAGCGTCACCGACGACGAAGCCCGCGCCTTGATCGACACCGCCCATGATCTCGGCATGGACGTGCTGGTGGAAGTGCACGATCGGGCGGAGCTCGACCGTGCCCTGCCCCTCGGCACCAGGCTGGTCGGCATCAACAATCGGAATCTGCGCACCTTCGAGGTATCGCTCGGCGTCAGCGAGGAGTTGGCACCTCTGATCCCCGCGGACCGCATCGTCGTCGGAGAAAGCGGGATCTTTACGCTCTCCGACATCGAGCGTCTGTCGAGGGTCGACATCCGCACGTTTCTTGTGGGCGAGAGCCTCATGCGTCAGGCGGATGTGGCGAGCGCCACGCGGAAGCTCCTGTTCGGCGAGGCGACATGACGAAACTCACGCATCTCGATGCGACCGGCCAGGCCAGCATGGTCGATGTCTCCGACAAGGGCATCACCAGCCGCACCGCGATCGCCGAGGGGTGCGTGATCATGCAGGCGGAGACCCTCGACCTGATCCGCCACGGCGAGGCCAAGAAGGGCGATGTTCTGGGCACAGCCCGTCTTGCCGGGATCATGGCATCCAAGCGCACTCACGAACTCATCCCGCTCTGCCACCCTCTTCTCATCTCGAAGGTCAAGGTGGACTGCACTCTGGATGACAGCCTTCCGGGCGTACGCGTCAGCGCTGAGGTGAAGGTGTCCGGCCAGACCGGCGTCGAGATGGAAGCTCTCACCGCCGTCTCCGTCGCCTGCCTGACGATCTACGATATGGTGAAGGCCGTCGATAAGGCCATGAGAATCGAGAACGTCCGCCTGCGTCGCAAGAGCGGAGGCCGTTCCGGGGATTTCGAGGCACCATGAGCCTGATTTCGGTCGAGGATGCTCTCTCCCGCATTCTGGCAGGCGTCGAAAGGCCGGTCGGGAGCGAGCATGTGCCCCTTGCCGCCTGCGCCGGCCGGACGCTCGCCGAGGATGTCAGCGCGCTTCGCGACCAGCCCCCCTTCCCGGCCTCCGCGATGGACGGTTATGCGGTACGAAGCGCCGATTGTGCGACCGTTCCGGCGACACTGCGGGTGGTCGGGGCCAGCGCGGCTGGAAACCGGTTCTCCGGGGCAGTTGGCAGCGGCGACGCGGTGCGGATCTTCACCGGGGCTCCTGTTCCGGACGGCACGGATGCGGTGGTGCTGCAGGAGGATACGGAGGGATCGGGCGATCAGGTAATCGTGAAGGAGGCGGGCCGTCCGGGTCGTCACATTCGCGCGGCCGGCCTCGATTTCCGGGCCGGCGATGTGCTCCTGCAGGCCGGATTGCGCTTGGATTCCCGCCACGTCGCTCTTGCGGCCGCCATGGGCCATGGGGGACTCAGCGTCCACCGCAAGCCCCGCGTCGCCATCCTCGCTACGGGCGACGAGTTGGTGCGGGCGGGCGCGCCCGTCGGACCCGACCAGATCACCGCATCGAGCCTGCCGGCGACGATTCTCATGGTGGAGAGGGCGGGCGCGGAGGCGATCGACCTCGGCATTGCCCGCGACACCCTGGAGTCGCTCCACGAGCGCATCCAGGCGGCCACGAGTGCAGGAGCCGACATCCTCGTGACGCTCGGCGGCGCGTCCGTGGGCGAACACGATCTGGTGCAGGAGGCTTTGAGCCGCCACGGCATGGATCTCGGCTTCTGGCGCGTGGCGCTGCGGCCGGGAAAGCCTCTGATGCACGGGCACCTCGGATCAACCCTGTTCCTGGGGCTGCCGGGCAATCCCGTCTCCTCGCTCGTCTGCGCCGTTCTCTTCCTGATTCCGGCAATCCGCGCACTCCTCGGCGATCAGAGAGCGGCCGACGACCCGACCGAGGACGCAATTTTGGGGGCCGATCTTCCGCCCAATCGCGAGCGTCAGGATTACATGCGCGCATCGCTCTCGCTCCAGGACGTCCCGGTCGGGCTGACGAGGGGGCCCGAGCGTTTGATGCTGCCCGTCGCAACCCCGCATCTGCTGCAGGATTCCTCCATGCTGAGCATCCTCGAGCGCTCGGACGCTCTCCTAGTGCGGCCGCCCCATGCGCCTGCGGCCACGGCCGGAGAGGCCTGCCGGATCATCAGGCTCGACAGATTTTGCTGACCTCCTGTTGATTTCCGAATACCCAGGCTTGCGGAACACAGCGGGAACAGCTACCTTGTTCTCGATTTGTTTCAGAATCGCTCCGCACGGGAGCAGTAGAGGCCAGCCATGCTGACGCGTAAACAGCACGAATTGCTCCGCTTCATTCATGAGCGGCTGCGTGAAACCGGGGTTCCGCCGTCCTTCGACGAGATGAAGGATGCGCTCGATCTCAAGTCCAAGTCGGGCATTCATCGCCTGATTACGGCGCTCGAGGAGCGTGGCTTCATTCGGCGCCTGCCGAACCGCGCCCGGGCCCTGGAGGTGCTCCGGCTGCCGGAGAGCACCAGCGGTGCGGGCAGCCAGCGCCGGTTCACCCCGAGCGTCGTCGAGGGGGGCCTTGCCGGAAAGGCCAAGGCCGCGCCGCAGCCGGCGTCCGATCCCCGGGATCGGGAAACGTCGATCCCCGTCATGGGACGGATCGCCGCCGGTGTGCCGATCTCGGCCATCCAGACCCGCAGTCATTCCATCACGCTGTCAGGTGATTTCCTGGCCCAGGGTGATCACTTCGCTCTGGAAGTGCGGGGCGACTCGATGGTGGAAGCCGGCATTCTCGACGGAGATCTCGTGGTGATCCGCCGGCAGGACACAGCCAATACGGGCGACATCATCGTGGCCCTCATCGACGACGAGGAGGCGACCTTGAAGCGCTTCCGCCGTCGCGGTTCCTCCATCGCCCTCGAGGCCGCCAACCAGGCCTATGAAACCCGCGTGCTCGGCCCCGACCGGGTCAAGATTCAGGGTAAGCTCGTCAGTCTGGTTCGCCGCTACTGACGTCCTCTTCGGGAAGATCCTGCTCGGGGATCGGCTGCGCTCGACGCAGCCCTTCCCGAGCGGGCGACGGCTCAAGCGGATGCGCCTTGTTCGACCAGGATCGGATCTGAGTTCCTGTTCGGACGGAGCGCACCTCGATGGCGTCGGGTGTGAAGCGGATCGTCGTTGCCCCGCTTTCCTTCAACGCCCTGCCGTCCCAGACGAAGCGCGCCTTGCAGCCTGGCGGCGCCTGGAGCTGTGAGACCACCACCGCGGCGCGGCGGCAATCCTCCTCGAATGCCGAGACTTCCTGGACGAATGCGATCCAGCGTCCGCTGTCAGCCGCCACCACGCAGCCGGCTTTGTCGCATCTTGCATCCTGTCTGAGGCTCGCATCGTCGGCGCTCCTCGCGTCGCCGTCGGCCCGCAGCCATTGCTCGGCGACGAAGTCGGACGGGCGCCCCACAAGGGTCAGCCGCCCGTTCCGGCCGCGAATGGCCGCCCCTGCCCCGTCCCGGTCGATGAACAGGTCGTAGCGATGCGGCGTAGCCGCGAAGGCCAGCCCGACACCGGCGGGCACGATCGCAAGCCATCGCAGGGACGACGCCGGCACCGTCATCACGATCAGTCCGACGGTCAGAAGAACGAGAGAGGCACTGCCAAGGGCCGGAACGATCACGGTCGACCCGCTGAAGCTTCCAACCCAGGCCGATACGTCGAGCACCTGCGAGACGGCGAAACCCATGATCTGCCAGATCGGCCGGTCGAGCCCGAAGGGATAGGCCAGTACGCCAAGAACGGCGGACGGCATCACGACGAGGGAGACAAGCGGCAGGGCCAGCGCGTTGCCGACGAGACCGTAAGGATTCAGGCTCTGGAAGTGATAGGCCGCGAAAGGCGCGGTCGCGATGCTGGCCACCAGGGTCGTCGTCGCAAGTCCGAGCGCCGGCCGCGACACCCAGGACGCGACGCGCGCGACGATACCGGAGCCCCTTCCGTCTGACTCCTTCAGGTGCATGAGAGGCACGAGGGCCATCATGGCGGCGACCGCGCTGAACGACATCTGGAAGCTCGGGCCGAGCAACGCCTCCGGCTCCCGGGCGAGCACCACGAGGGCGGAGATCGACAGGTTCCGGATGCTCAAGGCGGGACGATCCGCCAGAACCGCCCCGAACATCACGAGGGTCATGATGAGCGAGCGCTCGGTGGCGACATCAGAGCCCGAGAAGACGCAGTAGATCGTGGCCCCGATCATCGCCGCCACGGCGGCGATCTTCTTGACCGGCAACAGCAGGGCAAGGCTCGGCGCAAGGGCCAGGAGGGCCCGCACGAGCCAGAAGAAGGTCCCTGCAGCCAGCACCATGTGGAGGCCCGAGATCGACACGATGTGATAGATGCCGGCGCCACGCAGGATCTCGTTGGTCTGCTCCGGAATGAGGCCGCGCTTACCCGTCACCAGCGCGGCGCTGACGCCTCCGGCCGCTCCCCCGATGGAGGTGGCGATCCGCTCGGTCAGGGCATTGCGGGCTCCATCGACATACGCGGCCAGCCGCAGGGCCCAAGTTGGCGCCGGTGACGCAGCGTCCGAACGGACCTGCCCGACCATGGAACCCACCGCGCCGATCCCCTTGAAATAGGCATCCCGAGCGAAGTCATAGCCCCCGGGCCATGCAGGCTGCGGCGGGGGCAGCAGCCGCGCCGTGCCGGTGATCAGCTGCCCGGGCGAGAGTTCGATCCCCAGGCGCACGGAGACCCGAACCCGCTCGGGCCGCTCCGCATCCGGGACATCCCTCATCTCGACCACATGCAGCAGCAGCCGCTTGCCCTCCTGTCGATCCTCGATCGCCTCGATGAAGCCCGTCACCGGAGTGACGACGATGCGGGCGAGCGCCGGGGAAGCCACGTTCCGCATGCGGATGGCCGCGGCCGAGAATCCCGCAAAGAGCGCCGTGATCGCGATCACGGCGCAGAAGGCGGCTGGCTTCCGGCGAAGAGCGATCGCGGCAGCAGCACAGAATAGAGCTGCGCCGAGCGGAGCCCACAGGGCCGGCTGGCCATCAGCCTGGAAGAACAGCGCGATGCCAACGCCGAAGAAGACGGGGATCCAAGGAAAGAGCCGCCGCTGGTCGATCTCGTGAGCGATGCTCTTCGAGAGCCAGCCGCGACCATCGAGAAGACGCCATTCGATGGGGTAAGCCCAAGGCCGGGGCAGCGCCACGGCCCGCGCACCACGGCGCGGGATCCGGTCGGGCATTTCGCGGTTGTCTTCCATCGTGGCTTCGGCTTAACGCAGCTCCGGTTGCATGCTAGACGACCGCACGCTCCGGCCCAAACCGCCCTGTGGATTGAGTCGGATGACGCTGCGGACGATACAAGCCGCTCGGCCCATTGAGTTTTTCCAGTCAAGGTTTCCCGCGATGACCGTCGTCACCCGCTTCGCCCCCTCTCCCACCGGCTTCCTGCATATCGGAGGGGGACGCACGGCCCTGTTCAACTGGCTCTACGCCAAGCGCCACGGGGGCAAGATGTTGCTGCGCATCGAGGATACGGATCGGGAACGCTCCACGGATGCCGCGATCGCGGCGATCCTCGAGGGTCTCAAATGGCTTGGCCTCGACTGGGATGGTGACGTGGTCTACCAGTTCTCCCGGGCCGCCCGCCATCGGGAGGTCGCCGAGACCCTGCTGGCGCAGGGCCGCGCCTATCACTGCTATGCGAGCCAGCAGGAGCTGGAGGAGATGCGCGAAACCGCCCGCAAGGAGGGCCGGCCCCTCCGCTACGACGGACGCTGGCGCGATCGGGACCCGTCAGAGGCGCCGGCGGGGGTCAAGCCGGTCATTCGCCTCAAGGCGCCGACCGAGGGCGAGACGGTGGTCGAGGACGAGGTGCAGGGCCGCGTGGTCTGGCAGAACAAGGATCTCGACGATCTCGTTCTCCTGCGCTCGGACGGCACGCCCACCTATATGCTGGCCGTCGTGGTGGACGATCACGACATGAACGTGACGCACGTGATCCGCGGCGACGACCACCTGACCAATGCGGCACGGCAGACGCAGATCTACCAGGCGCTTGGCTGGGACGTGCCGAAGATGGCGCATATTCCGCTCATCCATGGCCCGGACGGAGCCAAGCTGTCGAAGCGGCACGGTGCCCTCGGCGTCGAGGCTTACCGCAGCCTGGGCTATCTTCCGGAGGCCCTGCGCAACTATCTTGTGCGCCTCGGCTGGAGCCACGGGGATCAGGAGATCTTCTCCACTCAGGAGATGATCGACGCTTTCGATCTCGGCAGCATCGGCCGGTCGCCGGCGCGCTTCGATTTCGCCAAGCTGGAGAACCTCAACGGACATTATATGCGCCAGGCGGACGACGAGCGGCTGGTGCAAGCCCTCGAGGATCTTCTGCCGGAGCTGGACAAGGACGAGCACCATCTTGGACGCACCTTCAAGCCGGCTTTGCGCGAGAAGCTTGTCGCCGCCATGCCCGGCCTGAAGGAGCGCGCCAAGACCCTCGTGGAGCTGCTCGACAGCGCGTATTACCTCTATGCGCAGCGTCCGCTGCATCTCGACGAGAAAGCGGCGAGCCTGCTCACAGACGGCACGACGCGTCTCGCTGGGATCGCTGACAAGCTCGACCACGTCACCGACTGGTCGGCTCAAAGCGTGGAAGCCGTCGTACGCGAGCACGCGGAGGCCATCGGAGCCAAGCTCGGACAAGTGGCTCAACCGCTCAGGGCGGCCCTCACCGGACGGGCCACATCGCCTGGTCTCTTCGACGTAATGGCGGTGCTCGGAAAGGACGAAACTCTGTTGCGTCTTCGAGACCAAACCAAGGATGCGCCTGCTGCATAGCAAGGGCATCCCGCCTTTAGACGTGCTTGCTCCGTTCCAACGGATAAGCTACCGAAGGCGCCATTATCCTACCGACCGACCGGCAAACCGCGGTTGGGCAGCCACGGAGGTCTTCTCCGATCCACCGGTTGCTCTAGGTTCTGCCCGGCCTCCTTTTTGAAAGGGCCACGACGCATGAGTTCCAACACCAGCACCGTCACCGTCGACAACAAGTCCGTGGAACTGCCGGTCAAAGAAGGCACCATCGGCCCGAGCGTCATCGACATTTCGAAACTCTACGGTCAGACCGGGATGTTCACCTACGATCCCGGGTTCACCTCGACGGCCGCGACCGAGTCGAAGATTACCTACATCGACGGCGACAAGGGCATCCTGCTCTATCGCGGCTATCCGATCGATCAGCTCGCCGAGCACGGCGATTTCCTCGAGACCTGCTACCTGCTCCTTTACGGAGAGCTTCCGACCGCTGCTCAAAAGGCCGATTTCGACTATCGCGTCACGCGCCACACCATGGTGCATGACCAGATGAACCGGTTCTTCACCGGCTTCCGCCGCGACGCGCACCCGATGGCCATCATGGTCGCCTCTGTGGGCGCCCTGTCGGCCTTCTACCACGATTCCACCGACATCTCGGATCCGCACCAGCGCATGATCGCGTCCATGCGCATGATCGCCAAGATGCCGACGCTCGCCGCCATGGCGTACAAGTACTCCATCGGCCAGCCCTTCGTGTATCCGCAGAACGAGCTGGACTACACCTCCAACTTCCTGCGCATGTGCTTCGCGGTGCCTGCCGAGGAGTACAAAGTCAATCCGGTGCTCTCGCGCGCGCTCGATCGGATCTTCATCCTGCACGCCGATCACGAGCAGAACGCCTCGACCTCGACCGTGCGCCTCGCCGGTTCGTCGGGCGCCAATCCGTTCGCCTGCATCGCGGCCGGCATCGCCTGCCTGTGGGGACCGGCTCACGGCGGCGCCAATGAAGCGGCCTTGAAGATGCTGGAGGAGATCGGCACGCCTGACCGCATTCCGGAATACATCGCCAAGGCGAAGGACAAGAACGATCCGTTCCGCCTGATGGGCTTCGGCCACCGGGTCTACAAGAACTACGACCCACGCGCCCGCATCATGCAGAAGACCACCCACGAGGTGCTCAACGAGCTCGGCATCAAGGACGATCCGCTCCTCGACGTCGCTGTCGAACTCGAGCAGATCGCGCTGAAGGACGAGTACTTCATCGAGAAGAAGCTCTATCCGAATATCGATTTCTATTCGGGCATCACCCTGAAGGCGATGGGCTTCCCCACCTCCATGTTCACGGTGCTGTTCGCACTTGCCCGTACTGTCGGCTGGATCGCGCAGTGGAGCGAGATGATCGAGGATCCGTCCCAGCGCATCGGCCGTCCGCGCCAGCTCTATACAGGCGAGACGGAGCGCGACTACGTGACGGTCGCCCAGCGCGGCTGAGACAAGCACACATCCTGATCATGAAAAGGGGCCGAAAGGCCCCTTTTTGTTGTCTCTCAGGTTTGTCGATTGGAGGCTCATGCGGGCTGGCGCATGCCCGACCGCTTAACGCGTCGCATTCTCCGGATCCGGATCACCGACCCCAGACCGCGAGGCGGACCGGAGGACCGTTCATCCCTGAAGCCTTTCAGACATGCTTGTGTGATGCCAGCACCTCTTCCACTATCCGCGCCGCGCGCTCGCTCGGCACTTCGTCGCCGATCCGCATCAGCTCATCGAGCTTGCCGAACGCAGCAAGCTGCCGCTGGCGCTCGGGAGAGTCACGAAGAAGAGGAAGAAGCGCATCGGCCAGCTTCTCGGGCGTGCAGTCCCATTGGATGAGCTCCGGGATGACGTTCTCACCGAGAACGAGGTTGGTCAGCACAATCGAGGGAGCCTTGATGAGATATTTCAGCACCTCTTCGATCTTGGAGACGCGATAGGCCACCACCATGGGGACGCCCGAGAGGCCAAGTTCGAGGGTCACGGTGCCGGAGGCCGCGAGCGCCGCATCTGCCTCCCGGAAAGCCGTCCATTTCGCCCTCTCCCCCTCGACGATCCGCGGTCGCACGCTCCAGGATTCTGCCCGGGCTTTGACGTCCTGGGCGACATGGGCGACGGCCGGGATCGTTACCTCGAAGGGACGCGGCGAGCGATCTCTGAGGAGGGTCAATGCCTCACCGAAGGGCTCCATGAGGCGGCTGACCTCCGAGCGCCGGCTCCCCGGCAGGACGAGCAGCTTGAGGGGTTCGTCGTCAGCGCCGCCGCGCTCGCCGGGCGCCGGCCTGATGTCTGCAAGACGCTCGATCAGCGGATGGCCGACATAGGTGGTCGGCGGACCGCCCAGGCGCTTGTGAGCGGCCGGCTCGAAAGGCAGCAGGGCCAGCAGATGATCCACGTAGGCCCGCATCTTCGGTGCGCGGCCCGGGCGCCAGGCCCAGACGGAGGGGCTGACATAATCGATGATGGGAATGTGAGGCGCACGGCGTCTCACCACTTTGGCGACCCGATGGGTGAAGTCCGGACTGTCGATGATGACGAGCATATCGGGCTTTGCAGCCACGATGGCATCGGCCGTGAGCCGGATCCGCTTCAGGATCGAAGGAAGTCGTGCAATGACGGCGGAGAACCCCATCACGGCAATCTCTTCGAGCGGAAACAGGCTCCTCAGCCCTTCTCTTTCCATGGCGTGGCCGCCGACGCCGCCGAAAAGCAGGCCGTCGCTTCCCAGCCTGGCCTTGAGGGAGCGCATCAGTTTCGCCCCGAGCTGATCGCCCGATTCCTCACCGGAGACGATCCAGATGGTCAGCGGCTTCGTATCAGCCACGGGAATCCTCCATCCAGGGCAGGTCGACGGCGATCAGAAAAAGACCGAGCCTGTCGGCGGTCGCGAGAGTCCTCTCGTGCTCCAGCACGAAAGTGGAACCCGCCCCTATGGCGATACCGGAAAGCCCGGCCTTTGCTGCCTCAACGACCGTGCGCGGTCCGATGGTGGGCATGTCGACCCTGAGATCCTGGCCTCGTTTGGCGGCCTTGATCAGGACCCCTCCCTCCTCCCGGCGCCGAAGGCCGAACCAGGACTGGCGCATCTTCAGCACCCGGCGGATCATCCGATCCGTGCCTTCGGGTCCTTCGATCGCCAGAACATGCCTGCGGGCGATGACCGCGCCCTGGCCGATATCGAAGGCCGAGAGGGATTTGAGGAGGTCGAGGCCGAGGCCAATGGCCTCGCGGTCGTCGGCACTGGGGCTCCGAGCTCCGCTGAGAGACCGGGCGGCGACGAGGTCGGGCGCAAGCTCGTGGGCGCCGACCACACGGTGTCCGCGCTCTTCGAGCAGCATTACGGCTCCACGCAGGACCTGGTCGTCGCCGCGCGTGATGACCTCCCTGACCTCATTCATGTTCCTCAGCAGCGAGTAGGCACTGAGGAGCGCGGAGAAGCCGGGGCGCCGCACCGCCCCCACGAGAGAGACGGCCTCGGGTCGCCATCCCTCAAGGGTATCCATGATCGTCTTCAGATCGAGGAGGTCGACGGTGGCATGAGCGCGCCGCCGCAAATCGGATTCCGCAAAGCCGCGGAAGGCCAACACACGGACATCCTTTCCCATCGTCTGGAGATGATCCACCACTTGGATGGGAAGCTGCCCGCCCCCGGCGAGGATCGCGATTGTGCCCGAAGGAAGGGGAGAATCGAACCCTGAAGCGGACTGGCGCTTCGGGGGTCCATTCGATGCATCTTTGTTCGGCGAACGCATCATGCGGTGCGGAGAGCCGGAATCACTTTTCCGCACGATGCACTAACCGGACGAACTGACGGGGTCCCGCGGCGTGCAGATCGCGCGATCCTTGCCCTCGCGGATGAAGTCGAGGATCTCGTGCACGAACGGATGATCGTCGAACTCTCCGGCCACGTCCTCGACACGCTCCGCCAGGGTGCCCTCATCGGCGAACAGGAGGCGATAGGCCCGGCGGATGTCGTGGATCTGTTCGCGGGTGAAGCCGCGGCGGCGCAGACCGATGATGTTGAGGCCTGCCAGATGCGCCCTGTTGCCCATGGCCATGCCATAGGGAATGAGATCGTTCTCGAGACCCGACATGCCTCCCACGAAGGCATGAGAGCCCACGCGGGCGAACTGGATCACCGCGGAACCACCGCCGAAGATCACGAAATCACCGACCGTGACATGGCCGGCCAGCATCACGTTGTTGGACAGGATGCAGTCGTTGCCAACCTTGGTGTCGTGGCCTACATGAGAATTGGCCAGAAAGGCGCAGCGGTCGCCGATCACCGTACGCAGGCCGCCTCCCTCGGTGCCGGGATTCATGGTCACGCCTTCGCGGATCATGCAATCGGCGCCGATTTCGAGGGTCGAGGCCTCCCCCTTGTACTTCAGATCCTGAGGGATATGGCCGATGGAGGCGAATGGAAAGATCCGGGTCCGCGGGCCGATCGTCGTCCGGCCGGCCAGAGCCACATGGCTCATGAGGTGACAGCCTTCGCCCAGCTCGACCTCTGGCCCGACCGTGCAGAGCGGACCGATCCTTACGCCAGGGCCGATCTTGGCTCCATCTTCAATGACGGCTGTCGGATGAATCGAGACGTCCATTACTCGAGCACCAGCATGGCACTGACCTCGGCCTCGCACACGAGAGTGCCGTCGACCTTCGCCTCGCCCTTGTACCACCACATGTTGCGTCGGTTGTTCAGCTTGCGCATGTGGAACTCGACCCGGTCACCCGGCTCCACGGGCCGGCGAAACTTCACCTTATCGATCGTCATGAAAAATACCTGCTTCGGCTTCGCCTGCTCGGCCATCTTCGCCTTGACGCAGATGGCACCAGCCGTCTGGGCCATGGCCTCGATCAGGAAAACGCCGGGAAAAATCGGCCGAGACGGAAAATGGCCCGTGAATTGTGGCTCATTGAAGGTGACGTTCTTGATGCCGATGCACGACCTGTCGCCGTCGATCTCGATGATCTTGTCGACCAGGAGGAATGGATACCGGTGCGGCAGGAGCTCCAGAATCTCCATGATATCGGCGGTTTGAAGCGTGGTGGGCGCTTCGGACATGACGTGAACTCCCGGCGGTAGTGAGTGTCTTCAACGAACGTTATGAAGACGCGTCGTCGTCTTTGGCGGAATCGCCCTGGGATGCAAGCTTTTTCAGGGCTGTGATCTCACGGAACCACTCGCGCATCGGCCGGGCCGGTATGCCGCCCCAGCGAGCGCCAGGGGGGACATCGCCGTTGACCCCGCTGGTCGCTGCAATCTGGGCTCCCATGCCGATCCGGACGTGCCCCTTGACGGCGACCTGCCCGCCGAGAGCCACGTAATCCTCGATGGTCGTGGACCCGGCGATGCCGACCTGCGCGACGATCACGCAATGGCGGCCGATCACCACGTTGTGTGCAATCTGGACCAGGTTATCGATCTTCGTGCCCTCGCCGATCACGGTGTCGCGGCTGGCGCCCCTGTCGACGGTGGTGTTCGCGCCGATCTCCACGTCGTCCTGAATGATGACGCGGCCGACCTGCGGAACCTTGAGGTGGCCCTGAGGTCCCATGGCAAAGCCGAACCCGTCCTGCCCGATCCGGACGCCCGGATGAAGGATGACGCGGTTGCCGATGAAGGCATGGGACACCGTCACGTTGGCCGCGATCGAGCAGTCGCGCCCGATCTTCACCTGCGGACCGACGACGGAATGGGCGCCGACGAGAGTGCCAGACCCGATTTCGGCGTGAGGCCCGATGACGGCGCCGGGATCAACCCTGACTCCATGCTCCAGTCGTGCGGATGGATGAACGAAGGAGCCGGGTGAGATCCCGGTGGACGCAAAGGCGGATTCCGGCCGCATGGCGGAGGGGAACAGGATCCCGAGAACCTGCGCGAAAACCCGGTAGGCCTGGGGAGTCACGATGCCGATCGTGCCGGACGGGACCTTCGCGGCATAGCGTGGTGTCACGAGGCATGCACGGGCCCGCGTGGTCGCCAGGGCTCCGACATAGGCAGGATTGTCCATATAGGCGAGATCGCCGGGCTCAGCGCTCTCGAGAGGGGCGACGCCCTTAAGCAAAAACTCCCCGTCGGTACCGTCGGGGAGCGTTGCGTTCGCCATTTCCGCCACCTGACGCAGGGTCAACGTCTGGCTTTGCGGGAAGAAATTGGATTCTGTCATGTACCATAAGCGAGGGCGCCCGCGGGCGCCCTCCCCGATTAGAAGCGCGTGCCGCCCGTGAAGCGGAAGGCCTGGGTACGGTCTGCACCGACGCGCACGCCATCCCTGATCACACCCTCTTCCTTCGAGAGCGCGAACGCGTAATCGAAGCGGATCGGGCCCAGCGGCGAGGACCACAGGATCGACGCACCAACGGCGGAGCGGATCTTCTTGCTGTCGAGAACCTCGATGCATTCCTGCGTCGTGGTCGCACTAGCGTTGCGCGTGCAGGTTCCGGAGTAGCCGTCGATGAAGTTGTTGCCGTTCACGTCGAAGGTGGTCGGACCATCGTAGCCGTAGAGGGTACCAGCATCGGCGAAGACCGCACCCTTGAGGCCCAGTTCGCGGGGCAGGCCCCAGATCGGGAACTGCACTTCGAGCGTGCCGCCGAAGTAAGTGGTGCCGCCGATGGCGTTGGCCCGGCTGTCGAGGCTCGAAATGTCCCGCGGGCCGATGCCGTTGGGCGCGAAGCCGCGGACCAGCGACGGGCCCATGAAGAAGTGGTCGATGATGCGCAGATCGCCGCCCTGTGCGAATTCGGCGCCGTTATCGCCGAAGCCCATGATGTGGCCACCCTGAATACGGGCGATACCCACCACATCCTCGAACAGCTCGCGATAGTAGCGCGCGTCGCCCGTGACGCGGAAGTAATGCGAGTCGCCTCCGAGACCAGCAACGTCTGTCTTCAGTTCGGCATAGAAGCCGTTCCGAGGCTCGCGAATGTTGTCGAGCGTATTGTAGTTGTAGGTCAGACCAACCAGCGAGGTAATCGTGTCACCCTGCGATTCCTTGATCGCCAGAGAGGCTTCGCCGTTGCCTTCGCAGAACTGCCGGTTCGGCGTTCCATCGGCGTTGGTAACAGTATATCCTGGGATCGGGATCGAGCAGTCGTTATAAGGCTGATCGGTGTCGTTCGGGATGTCCAGGGTCTGTTGATACAGCGAGTAGCGCGCCGTGATCGTGAACTCTTCCGTCATCGGAAGCCCGAGACGAAGCGTACCGCCGGTCATGCGGTTCTCGTAACGGGAGTACCGGGTCTGATCACTGAACTTCGAGAACAGGTCGATACCGGCCGACATCCGGTAGCCGAGGAAGTACGGCTCGGTGAACGAGAAGTCGACGCCATAAGCGCGCTGGCCAAGCTGCCCGGCGAGACGGACGAACTGGCCGCGGCCCAGGAAGTTGGTCTCGGTGACCGAGACTTCGCCGATGAATCCGTCGGCTGTCGAATAGCCGCCCGAGATCGCGAACGAGCCGGTGGACTGATCCTCGACATCCACGTTCACGACCACACGGTCGGCCGAAGAGCCGGGCTCGTTGGAGATGCGAACGCGCTTGAAGTAGCCGAGATTGTTCAGCCGGCGCTCGGCCCGGTCGACCAGAACCTGGTTGTAGGCATCGCCCTCGCCCAGCTCGAACTCGCGACGAATGACGTAGTCGCGGGTGCGGCTGTTGCCGCGCACGTTGATGCGCTCGATGTAGATCCGCGGACCTTCCTCGACCACATAGGTCAGATTGACCGTGCGGGTGGAGGGATCACGCGTACCGACCGGACGCACCTGGGCGAAGGGATTGCCCTGACGGCCAACGTTGCTAGTCAGCGCCTGAACCGACCGTTCGACCGCTTCGGCGTTGTAGACCGAGCCTTCAGAGGTCGAGATGTCCCGGCGTACAGCACCCGGATCCACACCGGCGATGCGGGGATCCACGTTCACGCTGCCAAATCGGTACTGCTCGCCCTCGTCCACCGTAATCGTGATGACGTAGCCGCCCCCGTTGGGGTCGAAGGCCACATCGCTCGAGACGAGGCGATAGTCGGCATAGCCGTTCTTGAGATAGTACCGGCGGATGAGGTCCAGATCTGTGGAGAGCCGATCGGGATCGTAGACGTCCGAGCTCTTCAGGAAGCTGAGGAGGTTCGTCTCCGTCGTCTGCATGAGGCCGCGCAGGCGGCTGGACGACACCTGGCCGTTCCCAACGAAGCGGATCTCCTTCACGCCGGTCTTGTCACCCTCGTTGATGGTGTAGACCACGTCGACGGTCCCGTTGGGCAGGTCCACCAGACGAGGGGTCACCTGGGCGAGACCACGTCCGGAACGGCGATAAACCTCGAGGATCCGCTGAACGTCGGCGTCCACGGCAGCCTGATTGTAGGGAGCGCGGGCGCGGGCCTGAAGCTGTTCCTCAAGAAGGGCCTTCTCGACCTTCTTATTTCCTTCGACCACGACGCGGTTGACAATAGGACCCTGTGCAGCGGAAGCGCGGCGGTTCCCCGGGGCCACCTGCTGGGCGAAGGCGCTCTCCGCGGCAGTAATCCCTGCCATCAGCGCGCTGATCGCGACAATGGCGGTAGTGGCCGGCTTCTTCCGGCGAGGCTTGGTCGTCGACATCATCAACTGGCCCGTTCTTTATATTCTGTCCTTGGCGAGGAAGATCCCGCCGGTCGGAGACGAGTGCCCCCAACCTTATCCGTGTGGACCGCTTGTACAAACTTTCGCCGCTATTGCAAACGGCACATCCACAACAGAGTACCAATTTTTGAAGAGCGTGGCGTCCTTGTCACGATCCCTGGCCCAGAAAACTGCTGCCAAGGTGAACAAGATCATTCCAAGTGGCGAACAGCATGAGCATCGCCACCAGGGCAAACCCTATCCTGAACCCGATTTCCTGGGCTTTCTCGCTAAGGGGACGGCCCCGCGCCGCCTCAATGGCATAGAACAGAAGATGGCCGCCATCCAGCAGCGGAATGGGAAAAAGGTTAATGAGTCCGATCGAAACAGACATGAAGCCGATCAGGCTGACGAGACTATAGACGCCGCCAACATCGAAGGCCGTGCCCGACGCCCGAGCGATCCCAATGGGCCCGGAGAGCTGGTCGGCCGATTCCCAGCCCATCACTAGGCGGCGGATGAAGTTCAGGGTCCGCTCGACGAGGTTCCAGGTCTCCACCACCGCGGCCTTGACGGCGCCCCAAGGGGAATAAGTGAGGCGCTTGATCGCCGACGGATCCCTGGAAGCTTCGACTCCCAGGAGCCCGATACGCTGCTTTCCGAAGGGGCTGGTTCTCTCGACGAAGTTCGGAGTGGCCGTCAAAGCGACCGTCTGCCCGTTTCGATCGATCGTGAATTCGAGGGGCTCCCCTGCACTGGAGCTGACGATGAGCTGCATGTCGGCGAAGGTCTGAATCTGTCGACCGTCAACCGTCAGGATCAGGTCCTTGGGCTGGAAGCCTGCCTTTTCGGCCGCGCTTCCCGGCTGGACCGCCTCGATTCTCGGCTCCAGCACCTGACGGCCGTTGAAGTAGTTGAAGCCCGCGAAGATGGCGATGGCCAGGATGAAATTCGCGATGGGACCAGCCGCGACGATCGCCGCGCGCTTGGCCACACTTTGGTGGGGAAAACTGATGGCCCGCTGCTCCAGGGGCATCCGGTCGAGCTGATCCTGGTCGGGAACGCTGGCCGCGTTGAGGTCGCCAACGAACTTGACGTAGCCTCCGAGGGGAATCGCCGAGATCTTCCAGCGGGTCCCCTTTTTATCGGTCCAGCCGATCAACTCACGGCCGAAGCCGATCGAAAAGGCCGTCACTCCGACGCCGCAGAGCCGCCCCACCCAGAAATGGCCGAACTCGTGGATGAACACGACCACCGTGAGAACCACGAGAAAGGAGACCAGCGTCAGGAACAGAGAGCCTGTCGCACCGCCGATCGTTGAAAGAAAGTCCATCATTATCCCCTTCGGGCTCCTTAGAGCCGCGCCGTTCCGGTCAGGGTCGGCAGAAGCTGCCGTGCCGCCTGGCGCGCTTCCTGGTCGATCCTCAATGCATCCGCCACTGTCGACGGCGCCGCGATATTTCTTCCGAAGAAAGTTGAGCAAACTCTCTCAACAAGCTCTGAAATATCGTAAAATCCGATTGCATCCGCGATAAAGGCCTCGACCGCGATCTCATTGGCTGCATTCAGGATCGTGGGCATGGCCCCTCCGGTCCTGAGTGCAGCCTTCGCCAGAGATAGGCATGGAAAGCGCCCTTCGTCAGGCTGCTCGAAGCTTAATCGACCAATCGCGGCAAGATCGAGACGAGGCAAGTCCATCTTCAGGCGGTTCTGATTCCGAAGCGCATTGGCGATCGGAACCTTCATGTCCGGCAAGGCGAGGCCTGCCGTTACGGCACCGTCGCTCCACTGGACGAGACCGTGCACGATGGCTTCCGGGTGTACCAGCACGTCCAACCGCTCGGGCTCGAGGTCGAACAGGTGATGAGCCTCGATCAGTTCAAGCCCTTTGTTCATCAAGGTCGAGGAATCGATGTTGATCTTCGAGCCCATTGACCAGACGGGATGAGCGGAAGCCTCCCGTGCATCGGCTCTTGCAATCCGCTCTTTGGTCCAAGTGCGGAAGGGGCCTCCCGAGGCGGTTATCACGGCCTTTTCCACATCCCGGTCCGAGCCCGCTGCAAGGGCATGATCCAGTGCGTTATGCTCGGAATCCACTGGCATGACCTGGACCCCGAGGCGGCGGGCGTCGGCCATGAAGACACCGCCGGCGCAGACGAGGCTTTCCTTGTTGGCGAGGGCAATCCGCCGGCCAGGCTTCAGCGCGGCATGAGTGGGGGCCAGGCCGGCTGTTCCGCTGATGGCGGCCAGCACGATGTCGGCATCGCGATCCACGGCCTCCAGAACGGCGGCGTGCCCAGCGCCTCCCCTGATTCCGCTTCCCGATAGAGCCAGACTCAACGCCTCTCCGGCCCCCTCGTCGGCCAGGGCGGCGAATTTTGCTCCGAGGTCCTGGGCGATCTTCGCCAAAGCGGTGGCATTGCGTCCCCCGACAACAGCTTCGACACGAAACTCCTCCCGGTGAGCCTGGATGACGCCGGACGTCGAGCGGCCAATCGAGCCGGTCGCACCGAGAATCGTGATGGAGCGGGTCATTGGCGCCTAGGGAGTGAAATGAATCGTCAGCAGGATCGCCCCGACGATTAGGCAGACGGCCCAAAAGCCATCAAGGCGATCCATGACACCGCCGTGCCCTGGGATGAGATGGCTCGAGTCCTTGACGTTGCAATGGCGCTTCAGAGCCGACTCGCCGAGATCTCCGATCTGGCTTGCGACCGATGCGACCACGGACAAAATGGCGATCGCCGGAAGGCCTAGTGGCAGGCTGTGGCCGTAGGCCTCGCCGGTCCAGGCGACCAATACGCCGCACAGGGCCGCAGCGACGACGCCTCCGACAAAGCCGGACCATGTCTTCTTCGGACTGATGGGCGGACAGAGCTTCGGGCCCCCGAAGGTTCGGCCGGTGAAATAGGCCGCGATGTCGGTTGCCCATACGACGGCGAACATCCACAGCAGGCCTAGAATTCCGAGTTCGACATGGTCGCGCACGATCGGCGGGACAAGAACGATCAAGGACGCATAAAGGAAGCCCGACGCCGACCAGATCCTGTTGGCGCCTCCCCCGGTTGCAAAGGTGCCCGTCACAAGGAAGACGAGCCCTGCCAACAGGAACAGGCCGAAGCGTGCCTCCGTCAGGAAAAGGACGGTCAGAACGGCAAGCCCGACCGCAAGGATACTCTGCACCAGGGGGCGTGGCTCGGCGCCCGTCATCCGGGTCCATTCCACCATCACGGCAGTACCGGCTGCGAGCCAGAATAGGGCGAAGGGCCAACCGCCCCAGTAGGCCGTCAGCAGGGCGGCTGCAATCATGACGATGGCGGATAGTACCCGCGTCGTCAGTTCCCTGGACGAGGTGGACTTTGGACGGGTCGGCAAGGACGAGCCCTGGTCTGCGACCATCGTCAGCCTGCCCGCGCGCTCAAACCGCCGAAACGGCGATCGCGCCTGTAGTACTCGTCGATCGCGCTCTGGAACGCCGTCTCGTCGAAGTCCGGCCAGAAGCAGGGCAGGAAGACGAACTCGGAATAAGCGGTCTGCCAGGTGAGAAAATTCGACACCCGCTGCTCCCCCGAAGTCCGAATGACGAGATCCGGGTCGGGAATGCCATGGGTGTCGAGGGTCGCTCCGACCGCATCCATATCGATGTCAGCCGGGTCGAGTGCTCCCTCCTTCACCTTGACGGCGAGAGCCCGTATGGCACTCACGATCTCCTGGCGGCCGCCGTAATTGAAGGCAATGACGAGGGTCAGGCCCGAATTCGAGCGGGTGAGTTGCTCCGCTTCGTCGAGGAGCATGCGGATATCGGACGGCAGACCTTCGCGCTCGCCGATGATGCGAACGCGGATGTTGTTGGCATGCAACTCGGCGAGGTCGTGGCGTACGAAGCGCTTGAGCAGCCCCATGAGATACGAGACCTCATCGGCAGGTCTGCGCCAATTCTCCGCCGAGAAGCTGTAGACGGTGAGGTAGCGGATGCCGAGATCCGTCGCGGTTCTGACCGCCCGGCGGATCGCGTCGATCCCCTTGCGATGCCCTTCGAACCGGGGCAGCCCTCTCTGAGCGGCCCACCGGCCGTTTCCATCCATGATGATGGCAACATGGGTCGGCATCCCCTCGCCTGCTTGCTTGCAGGCAAAGCTCGGGGCCGACTTTTTGGCTTCGCCGCTCATATTTCCGTCCCAATGCGCGCCTGTCTGTCAGACGTGCATGATTTCCTTTTCCTTGGTCACGAGAAGGCTGTCGATCTCGGCCACGAACTGGTCGGTTGCCTTCTGAACCTGGTCAGCATGACGCTTGCCGTCATCCTCGCTGATCGCGCTGTCCTTCTCAAGCTTCTTGAGCAGGTCGAGGCCATCGCGCCGGACGTGTCGAACAGCGACACGGGCCTCCTCGGCGTATTTGTGGGCCACCTTGACCATCTCTTTGCGGCGCTGCTCGTTCATCTCGGGAATGCGAAGGCGGATCACCTGCCCTTCCGTCTGCGGATTGAGCCCGAGATCCGATTCCCGGATCGCCTTCTCGACGGCCGCCACCATGCCGCGGTCCCAGACCTGAACGCTCAGCAGGCGCGGCTCAGGCACGTTGACGGTGGCAACCTGGGTGATCGGCATCAGGGAGCCGTAGGCGTCGATCTGGATGGGATCGAGGAGGTTCGGCGAGGCGCGCCCGGTGCGCAGGCTAGCCAGGTCGTTCTTGAAAGCGTTGATGGCGCCCTGCATGCGGCGCTTCACATCGGCGAGATCAAAGGTCGTGGCCATCAGATTTTGTCCTTACGCGAACTATTTAAACGGGCTTACGCTTCCCAGGGTCCAGCATCAAGGCCCTTGCATCAAGGGGCGACCACGGTGGACGGCACTTTCCCCTGAAGAAGCGCTGTCACCGAACTCGGGGCGTGTACAGAGCCCACGATGATCGAAAGCCTGCTCTCGCGCGCCAGGGCGAAGGCCGCCGTGTCCATGACCTTCAAGTCCTTGGCGATGGCCTCGTCGTGGGTCAGGCGGTCGAATCGGACCGCATCGGGGTGCTTTTTCGGATCCGCCGAGTAGACGCCATCAACCTGGGTCGCCTTCAGAACCGCGTCGCAACGAAGCTCGGCGGCACGCAGGACGGCAGCGGTGTCGGTGGTGAAGAAGGGGTTGCCGGTGCCGCCAGCCAGAACCACCACCTGCCCCTTGTCGAGGTGGTGCAGCGCCGGCTGACGGGCGTAGGTTTCGCAGATCGTCGGCATGGATACTGCCGACATGGTCCTGGCCGGAACGCCGGCCGCGTTCAGGGCCGTTTCGATGGCAAGGGAGTTCATGACGGTGCCGAGCATGCCCATGGAGTCGGCCGTGGGCCGGTCGATCCAGCCGGCGGCACTCATGCGGGCGCCGCGGATGATATTGCCGCCGCCGATGACGACGGCGATCTCGAAGCCGGCGCGGGTGGCCTGGGCCAGATCCTCTGCCAGGGAGGACAGGATCTGAGAATCGAGCCAGTAGCCATCGGGTGCCATCAGGGCCTCACCGGAAAGCTTCACAAGGATGCGCCGGAACGTTGCCATCGTCAGACCTTTCTTTTCGAGCCTCTCATGAAAACGGCGGCTGAAGAGCCGCCGTTTTACTCAGGTTCGATTTAGGACTTAAGGCCGGCCTGGGCGGCCACTTCAGCCGCGAAGTCAGGGGCCTCTTCCTTCTCGATGCCCTCGCCGAGGGCATAGCGGACGAACGCCTTGAGGGTCACCGGCTTGCCGGCCTTCGACTCGGCCTCCTTGAGGACCTGGGTCACGGTCTTCGAGGGATCGTGAACAAAAGGCTGCTCCAGAAGGGTGACCTCCTTGAAGTAGCTCTTCAGGCCGCTCTCGATGATCTTCTGCATGACGTGGTCCGGCTTGCCGGCGTTCTTGTCGCGCAGGATGGCGCTCTCGCGCTCGATCGTCGTCTGGTCGACGCCGGAGGCATCCAGCGCCACCGGGCTGGTGGCGGCCACGTGCATGGCGATCTGACGGCCGAGGGTTCCGAGGACAGTCACGTCGCCTTCGGATTCGAGCGCCACGAGAACGCCAATCTTGCCGAGGCCTTCGGTCACCGCGTTATGGACATAGGACGCGATCACGCCCGTCGAGACCTCGAGCTTGGCGATCCGGCGCAGGGTCATGTTCTCGCCGATGGTGGCGATGAGCTCCTGCAGCCGATCCTTTACCGTCGTCTGCGAGCCGGGGAAGTGAGCGGCCTCGAGAGACTCGATGGTGCCGTTGCCCATGAGCCCGATCTTGGCAGCTTCGCGAACGAAGGCCTGGAACTGGTCGTTGCGGGCGACGAAGTCGGTCTCGGAATTGACCTCGAGGATCGTCGCAGTGTGACCGGAGGATTCGACAGCCACGAGGCCCTCGGCCGCAACGCGGCCGGCCTTCTTGGCAGCCTTCGAGAGACCCTTCTTGCGGAGCCAATCGATCGCGGCCTCCATGTCGCCGTTCGTTTCGGCAAGCGCGGCCTTGCAGTCCATCATGCCGGCGCTGGTCGTGTCGCGCAGCTCCTTCACCATCGCAGCGGTAATGTTCGCCATGGCTATTCCTTTCAAAGGTTCATGCATAGAGGGAGCCCGGCGCTCGTGGAACGCCGGGCTCGGTCAATCGTTCAAGCGGCGCTGCATGTTGCGGCGCCGTAAGGCTTACGCAGCAGCGGCTTCGATCATCGAGCGGGCCTGGTTGATCCAGCCGTCACGCTCCAGGCGGCCGTTCAGCTTCAGGTCCTTGTCGAGCTGGGCGACATCGCCCGACTGCATGGCGGCCAGCTGCCAATAGTGGAAGATGCCGGCCTCGTTGAGCTTCTTCTCGAGCTGCGGACCAACGCCGTTCAGCTTGGTCAGATCGTCGGGTGCGCCGCGGGGAGCCGCGAGGCGTTCGAACTGCTCGCCCTCGTAGGCGGCGACAGACGTGTCGTTCGCCGGGAGCTCCTCGGCCATCGGGTTCTCGGACTCGCCGATATCGATGCCCATGGCGCCGGCGCCACGGGAGATTCCGTCGAGAGCCGCGCGGGCGACCAGATCGCAGTAGAGCGAGATCGCGCGACCGGCGTCGTCATTGGCCGGAACCGGGAAGGTGATGCCGTCCGGATCGCAGTTCGTGTCGACGATGGCAGCCACCGGGATGCCGAGGCGCTTCGCCTCCTGGATCGCCAGCTGCTCCTTGTTGGTGTCGATGACGAAGATCAGGTCCGGCGTGCCGCCCATGTCCTTGATGCCGCCGAGAGCACGCTCGAGCTTCTCCTTCTCGCGAGCGAGCATAAGGCGCTCTTTCTTCGTGAGACCCTGGCCACCGCCGGCGAGGATCTCGTCGACCTTGCGCAGGCGCTGGATCGAGCCGGAAATCGTCTTCCAGTTCGTCAGCATGCCGCCGAGCCAGCGGGAGTTGACATAATACTGGGCCGAACGCTTGGCCGCATCGGCAACCGCATCGGAAGCCTGACGCTTAGTGCCGACGAAGAGCACCCGGCCGCCCTTGGCAACCGTGTCGCTGACGGCCTGAAGGGCCCGGTGCAGCATCGGGACCGTCTGAGCGAGGTCGATGATGTGGATGTTGTTACGAGTGCCGAAGATGTACTGACCCATCTTCGGGTTCCAACGGTGAGCCTGGTGGCCAAAGTGAGCGCCAGCCTCAAGCAGGCTGCGCATCGAGAAATCGGGAAGCGCCATAGTGTATTCTCCGGTTAAGCCTCCGCGGAACAGTGGACCGGTTCGAACCGGCCACCGGGATACCTCATGGGCTTATGAGGTGGATTCCGCGTGTGGGATAGGCGCGCATATAGGGGTAAAGGCTCGGAAATGCAAGCCAAAGGATGATGGCCCGGTGGAACGGGTCTCGTCAGGCGGGGACGGCTGGAAAACGCCGGCGCAGGAAGAAGCGGGCATGGCCCCGGGGCCGCTCCCCGTCCTGATTATCCAAGGTTGCGAAGAGTTCATAGCCGAGCTTCTCGTAGAAGCTCTTCGCCCTTCGGCTGGAGGTGTCCAGCCAGGCTCCGTGGCAGCCCTGCCGAGCGACGGTCTCCTCGGCGAGGGTCATGATTCGGGTGCCGAGGCCGTGGCTGCGCAGATCTTCCGCCACCCAGAGGACCTTGATCACGAGCCATCCATAGGAGGTCCCGCCGACCAGTCCGCCGACGATCGTGCCGTCTCGGCCATGAGCCAGAATCCCGAAAGGTGCGTAATCGCTGGCCGGTTGGTTCTGCCTCAGAGAAGACAGGAGGCGCTCCTCGATCTCGCCGGCGAATGCGTCCGGGTCGGGCTCGACCGTAATGTTAACAGCGGAAAGCTTCTCGTCCATGGGTTGATCGATGAGCCGGCGGCTCATTCCCTTCCTGGGGTGCCCCCGCGACCGGATCAGTTCATGTGCACGTCCACCACGCCCGGGACCGCCCTGAGCGCCCCAGCGACCTGGGGGCTGGCCATGTACTTGCCGGGGAGCTTGACCTCGACCTCCCGATCTCCATCATCGAGGATGAGCACGAGGGAAACCTCCCCTTCGCCCCGAACCTTGAGCCGCTCGAAGACGCTCGGAATAGGACGTTCGTCGCGCAGGAAGATGCGCATGCTCTTCTGGTGTTTGGCAACGGCTTCATCCAACGGCTCGGCCATGCCGATCCGCGCCCTCACCTCTTCGCCTTCGAGGCCGGCCTGAAGCATCAGAACCACGGCGGAGCCCGGTTCAAGCACGTCGCGGAGACGTTGCAGGCCTTCGGAAAAGATGATGGCTTCGAATTGCCCGGTCTGATCCGACAGCACGAGGATGCCCATTTTGTTGCCGGTCTTTGTGCGGCGCTCCTGCCTGTCGAGAACGGTGGCCGCGACCCGGCCCACGGAGTTGCCTGCCTTGACCGAGCGGCAGAACTCGACCCAGGTCTGCACACGCAGCTTCTTGAGGAGGTCGCCGTACTCGTCGAGAGGATGGCCTGAGAGAAAGAATCCGACGGCGTCGTATTCCCGCTGCAGCCTCTCGGCGGCGGGCCACGGCTCGTAGGGTCCGATACGCAACTGCACATCCGCCGACGCAACGCCGCCGAACATGTCCATCATGCCGCCGTTGGCCGCCTC
Source organism: Microvirga terrae (assembly GCF_013307435.2). Taxonomy (NCBI): domain Bacteria; kingdom Pseudomonadati; phylum Pseudomonadota; class Alphaproteobacteria; order Hyphomicrobiales; family Methylobacteriaceae; genus Microvirga; species Microvirga terrae. The sequence goes on along the minus strand of NZ_CP102845.1, from coordinate 2,694,545 downwards.
GTGGGATTGCTGGGCGAGGCTCATCATGGCATCGATCGATGCGCAGGCCTTCGCCCGGTCGGGCTCCAGTTCGTCGAAGGCGCCGGCTGCGATCAGGTTCTCGAGCGTGCGCTTGTTGATCATGCGCGGGTTGATGCGCCGGGCGAAGTCGGCCAGGTCCTTGAACGGCTTGTTCCCTCGCGCCTCGACGACGCTCTCGATGGCTTGGCGTCCGACGCCTTTGACGGCAGCAAGAGCATACAGAATCTGGCCCCTGCCCTGCTCGTCATAAGTCACGTCGAAGACGACGCCCGAACGATTGATCGACGGCGGAATGACCTTGAATCCGAGGCGCTGGGCTTCGCGGCGGAATTCAGCCAGCTTGTCGGTATTGTCGAGATCGAGCGTCATGGACGCGGCCAGGAACTCGACCGCATAATTGGCTTTGAGATAGGCCGTCTGGAACGCCACGAGAGCATAGGCGGCGGCGTGGCTCTTGTTGAAGCCGTAATCCGCGAACTTGGCGAGCAGGTCGAAGATCTCGTTGGCCTTGGCCTTGTCGAGCCCACCCTCCTTCGCGCCGGACACGAAGCGCTCGCGCTGCGCGTCCATTTCCGCCTTGATCTTCTTACCCATGGCGCGGCGCAGAAGATCGGCGTCGCCGAGCGAGTAACCGGAGAGGACTTTCGCCACCTCCATCACCTGCTCCTGATAGACGATGATGCCGAAGGTCTCATGCAGGATCGGCTCCAGCTTGTCGTGCGGATACCAGTCCCTTTTGTTGTGCTCGTCCTTGCCGAGTTTGCGCGCGCAGTAGACCGGGATGTTCGCCATCGGGCCCGGGCGATAGAGCGCCACGAGGGCGATGATGTCCTCGAAGCGGTCGGTCTCCATCTCGACGAGGGCCTTGCGCATGCCCGCCGATTCCACCTGGAACACCCCGACCGTCTCACCGCGCTGAAGCATCTCGTAGGTCTTGCGGTCATCCAGCGGCAGGGCCGAGAGGTCGACTTCGACTCCCTTTCGTCGAATGAGATCGACAGCGGTGCGCAGCACGGTGAGGGTCTTGAGCCCGAGGAAATCGAACTTCACGAGGCCTGCTTGCTCGACCCATTTCATGTTGAACTGGGTCACCCGCATGCCGGTCTTCGGGTCTCGGTACAGTGGAACCAATTCCTGCAGCGGACGGTCGCCGATCACCACGCCGGCGGCATGGGTCGAGGCGTGACGGTGGAGGCCTTCGAGTTTTTGCGCGATGTCGAGCATGCGCTTGACGACGGGCTCCTCGTCGATGGCGGCCTGAAGCTTCGGCTCGCCCTCGATCGCTTGCGCGAGAGTGACCGGATTGGCCGGGTTCTGCGGCACCAGCTTCGTGAGCTTGTCCACCTGACCATAGGGCATTTCAAGCACGCGGCCGACGTCGCGCATCACGCCGCGGGCGAGCAGCGTACCGAACGTGATGATCTGCGCGACCTGCTCCTCACCGTAGCGCTGCTGCACATATTCGATGACGCGCTCGCGCCCTTCCACGCAGAAATCGATGTCGAAGTCCGGCATCGAGACGCGCTCCGGGTTGAGGAAGCGCTCGAACAGCAGCGCAAACCGCAGGGGATCGAGATCGGTGATGGTGAGCGCGTAGGCCACGAGGGAGCCTGCACCCGAACCACGGCCCGGTCCGACGGGAATGTTATGATCCTTCGCCCATTTGATGAAGTCGGACACGATCAGGAAGTACCCCGGGAACTTCATGTTCCGGATGATGCCGATCTCGTAGGCAAGCCGGTCCCGGTAATCCTGCTCGGTCAGACCCGGCGCAGGTCCATGCGCCGCGAGGCGCTTCTCGAGTCCCTCCTCGGCCTGTCGCTTGAGTTCCTCGCCTTCGTCGAGGGCGGCGGCGTCTGGGCCGGTGCCGAAATTCGGCAGGATGGGCTTGCGTGTCCGCACCCGCGTGGCGCATCGCATGGCGATCTCGACGCTCGCCTGGAGCGCATCCGGCAGATCCGCGAACAGCTCCATCATCTGCTGGCGGGTCTTGAAGTGATGCTCTGGGGAGAGGCGGCGCCGATTGGGGTTCGAGACGATCTGCCCTTCCGCAATGGCGAGCAGCGCATCGTGCGCCTCGTAGTCCTTCGCGGACGAGAAGAAGGGCTCGTTCGCCGCGACGATGGGCAGGCCATTCCGGTCCGCCAACGCCAGCAGCTCGTTCTCGATTACACGCTCGTCGTCCAGCCCATGACGCTGGATCTCGACATACAGCTGATGACCGAATGCGCCTTTCAGCATGTCGAGACGCGCCTGCGCGAAGTCTTGGCGGCCCCCGTTGCGCAGCGCGCAATCGAGCGGGCCCGAGAATCCGCCCGTCAGGGCGATCAATCCCTCGCTATGCGCCGAGAGCGCGGGCGCCATCACCCGCGGGTCCTCACCCAGCGGCACGCCGAAATAGGCGTGGCTCACGAGACGCATGAGGTTGCGATATCCCTCCTCCGTCTGCGCAAGCAGCACAATGTTGGATGGCTGCGGCACCACGCGGGCGACGGGATCCGGCTCCTCGAAGCAGACGGAGAGCTGTACGCCTGCGATCGGCTGGATCCCGGAGCCTGCGAGCTTCTCGGAGAACTCGAGGGCCCCGAAGAGATTGTTGGTGTCGGTGAGCGCGAGCGCCGGCTGCTTGTCGGCGGCGGCGAGTTTAGCGAGTTGCGCGACCTTCAGCGCCCCCTCGAGCAGGGAGTATGAGGAATGGACATGCAGATGGACGAAACCGATATCGTGAAGAATGCGCGCCATAAACTCTACTCATCGAATGGCACGCATAGTTGCACGATTCTATGTTAACGGAGTCCAATCACCGGTTTCGAGGACTATGTTCCTGTGAATCCCGGTGGGTTCTTGTGGATCCCGGTATCAAGCGATGGGAGAAAGGACCAGAGCCCAGATTGCCACGGCAGACCCGAACATGGCCAGGGAAGCGATTTCGGCGGTGGTCTCGAGGATGAAGCGAAGCATGGTTTGATCTCCGTGTTCCCAATATGTTCATTTTTGTTCATTGGATGTTCTGTGTAAAGCCCGTGCGAAGCTCAGGCATGGGACGGAGTCAACAAAACATTAAAGGCGACAGCAGGCATCATTTGCCGCCGACCGTGTCGTCACAGCCGATCTCACGTGGAAGAGTGATCTCTTACGGCAGCTGAACGATCAGACCGTCGCGGATCGTCACGCGCCGGTCCATCCGAGCCGCGAGTTCCATGTTGTGCGTGGCGATCAGGGCCGCGAGCTTGGACGCTCGGACGATCGCCACCAGGGTCTGGAACACCCGATCGGCCGTATTGGGATCGAGATTGCCGGTCGGCTCGTCGGCGAGAAGCAGCCGGGGAGCGTTGGCCACCGCCCGCGCGATCGCAACGCGCTGCTGCTCACCGCCGGACAGCTCCCCGGGACGGTGATCGAGACGTTTGCCGAGACCCAGGAACGTCAGCAGCTGGGCTCCGCGGTCCTGGGCTTCCGCTCTCGGTAGGCCGCGGATGAGTTGTGGAATCACCACGTTCTCAAGGGCCGAGAACTCCGGCAGGAGATGGTGGAACTGGTAGACGAAGCCGAGCTCCTCCCGCCGGACGCGCGTGCGCTCCTGGTCGTTCATGGAGGCTGTCGGCTTCGAACCCACGAAAACCTCGCCGCCATCCGGCTTTTCGAGCAGGCCAGCCAGGTGAAGGAGGGTCGACTTCCCCGTTCCTGAGGGCGCGATGAGGGCCACGATCTCGCCCGGCCAGATTGCAAGATCGGCGCGGCGCAGTACCTCGAGGAAGCTGTCTCCCTGCGGATAGCGGCGCTCGACCTTGGAGAGATAGAGGGCGGGTTGGGACTGGGCTGCCGACATACTCAACCGTAACGCAACGCTTCGACGGGATCGAGCTTCGCGGCCCGCCAGGATGGATAGAGAGTCGCCAGAAGCGACAGAACCATCGCCATGATGAGGATGGTTGCCACCTCGGTCGGATTCACCTCGGCCGGCAAGCGGCTCAAGAAGTACAGTTCCGCAGGGAAAAGATTGGTATTCGTCAGCCGGGAGATGACGTCCCGAATGGTTTCGACATTGAGCGCAAGCAGCAATCCGAGACCGAACCCGGCAATCGTGCCGACGATGCCGATCGACGCGCCCGTGATCAGGAAGACCCGCATGACGGCCCCACGGGTCGCCCCCATGGTGCGAAGGATCGCGATGTCCTCCGACTTGTCCTTCACGAGCATGATCAACCCGGAGATGATGTTGAGCGCCGCCACGAGCACGATCAGTGTCAGGATCAGGAACATCACGTTCCGCTCGACCTCCAGTGCGCCGAAGAAAGTTCGGTTGCGCTGACGCCAATCGGTCATCAGAATCGGTCGCCCCGCCGCTTCGTCGATCGCCGCACGGGCCTCGTCCACCCGATCGGCATTGTCGAGATAGACCTCGATGAGCTGCACGTCGTTGTTGCGGTTGAAGTAGTTCTGAGCTTCGGTCAGCGGCATGAACACGAACGTCGAGTCGAACTCCGACATGCCGATTTCGAAGATCGCCTTGACCGGATAGCCTTTCACCCGGGGCGCGGTGCCGAACGGTGTCGATGCTCCGCGCGGCGTGATGAGCGTGAAGGTGTCACCGGCCTGAAGCGACAGCGCATCGGCAAGGCGACGGCCGATCGCAACCCCCTCGCCTTCCTCGAAGTTCTCCAGCGTGCCCTGGCGCAGATTGCCCGCGATGTGGTCGATCTTGCGCAGATCGTCAGCCCGGATGCCGCGCACGAGAACGCCGCTGCCGTTGTACTGAGAGGAGCCGAACGCCTGCCCCTCGACGAGAGGAATGGCCCGCTTGACGCCCGGTACCGCGGCGATCCGCGCTGCAACCTCCGGGTAATCGGTGAGCGGACTTTCCAGCGGCGCCACGAAGATATGGCCGTTGATGCCGACGATCTTGTCGAGAAGCTCCTTACGGAAACCGTTCATGACCGACAGCACCACGATCAGCGTCGCAACACCGAGCATGATGCCCAGGAAGGAGAAGCCGGCAATGACCGACACGAAACCCTCACGCCGCCGCGTGCGCAGATAGCGCCCGGCGAGCATCCACTCGAAGAGCGAGAAGGGTTTGGTTCCGGCCGGCCCTGTGCTGGCTTTTCTTTCCTTGGCCATGACAGCTTATTGGCGAACCGTGAGGCGAGCGATTACGTCTTCAACCGCAAGATGTTCGCGCTGTCCCGTTGCGCGATGCTTCAATTCCACCTTGCCTTCGGCAAGACCTTTCGGCCCCACCAAAATCTGCCACGGGATCCCGATGAGATCGGCCGTGGCGAATTTTCCGCCAGGACGCTCGTCCCGATCGTCATAGAGCACGTCCCGCCCTGCCGTTTCCAGTTCGCGATAGAGGCGCTCGGAGGCAGCGTCCGTCGCTGTGTCGCCGACCTTCAGGTTCAGGATCGCCACGTCGAAGGGAGCGACGGCTTCCGGCCAGATGATTCCGTTCTCATCATGGCTCGCCTCGATGATGGCGGCGATCAGGCGGCTCGGTCCGATGCCGTAGGAGCCCATATGGACCGGCCTCTCCTGCCCATCGGGGCCCATCACCTTCGCGCCCATGGGCTCGGAATACTTGGTGCCGAAGTAGAAGATGTGACCGACCTCGATGCCGCGGGCGGACATCTTCTTTTCATCCGGAACCGCCTCGAATGCCGAGGCCTCGTGCATCTCGGACGTAGCGGCGTAGAGCGAAGTCCACTTGTCGACGGTGCTCTGGAGACCCGGGATATCGTCAAAATCCGTATCGGCCGCCGGAACGTCGAAGTTCAGATAATCCGCGTGACAGAAGACCTCGCTCTCGCCGGTCGAGGCCAGGATGATGAACTCGTGGCTGAGATTCCCCCCGATGGGACCCGTATCGGCCCGCATCGGGATCGCCTTCAGTCCCATGCGGGCGAAGGTGCGAAGATAAGCCACGAACATCTTGTTATAGGAATGAACGGCGCCAGCCTGATCGAGATCGAAGGAATAAGCGTCCTTCATCAGGAATTCGCGCGAGCGCATGACACCGAAGCGGGGCCGGACCTCGTCCCGGAACTTCCACTGAATGTGATAGAGGTTCAGCGGCAGATCCTTGTAGGAGCGCACATAGCCCCGGAAGATCTCGGTAACCATCTCCTCATTGGTCGGCCCGAACAGCATGTCGCGCTCATGCCGGTCCTGGATGCGTAGCATCTCCTTGCCGTAGGCGTCGTAGCGCCCGGATTCCCGCCACAGATCGGCGGACTGGATCGTCGGCATGAGAAGCTCGAGAGCGCCTGAGCGGTTCTGCTCCTCACGGACGATCGCGTTGACCTTGTTCAGAACCTTCAGGCCGAGCGGCAGCCAGGCATAAATTCCGGCAGATTCCTGCCGGATCATTCCGGCGCGCAGCATCAAGCGATGGGAGACGATCTCCGCCTCTTTCGGCGTCTCGCGGAGGATGGGGAGGAAGTAGCGGCTCAAACGCATGGGACGCCTTTGGGTCTCGATCAATATAGGAGAAAGGTAGCGACTCGCTTCCAGCACACAACACAGCCCCCGGGGAAAAGACAAGCTGTCATCGTCCGATCAGGCCTGCGGCGAGATGGATTAGACCAAAGATCAATACAAGAAATGCCGAAAAATGCATCAGGAGGTGCCCATAAAAGGTGACATGGTCGGGCAAGGTGACTATAAACGAAACGCTAACGTCTTAGACCTTCCAAGGTCAGAGGCTACGGTCCGAGTTTCGGGAGGAACAAGATCCCCAAGTGCCCTGAGGCGCTGGTCTGAGAAAGCCAGGGATCAAAAATTGCCAAAAGGCAGTTCAGGCAAGGCGAAAGCCTTGCTTTTCTTTTTTGTGGCTCCTCTTCTTCTTGGTTCTACAGACCGGCCAGAGGAAAAACCGCAGCAACAACGATCAGGACGACGGACGCGAGAAATGTGGTCCAGATAGCCTTTTCCCGAAGGGCCGGAAGGGCTGGGGCTCCGGGCTCGCTTCCCTGAACCACATCCCCGCTTTCGACTTGGCTGCGGACGCCGAAGGGTAGAACGGCAAAAAGCAGGATCCACCAGATCACGAAGTAGAGCGCCAAGCCCCCGCTGATCCGCAGGCCGAAGGCTTGGACAACTACCGTGACGGCCAGACCGGACACGACCATGACGACCGCGATCGTGGACCAGAGTGATCCCGCCAAGGTTTTTACGAAGTTTATCAACACCTTGTCCTCAGGCTTGCTCGAGTTCGACGAGCGTGCCGTTGAAATCCTTGGGATGAAGGAAGAGAACCGGCTTCCCGTGGGCTCCAATCTTTGGCTCTCCGGAGCCGAGCACCCTCGCGCCGGAAGCAAGAAGCCGGTCGCGCGCCGCAATGATGTCATCGACTTCATAGCAGATATGGTGCACCCCGCCGTCCGGGTTCTTCTCCAGGAACTTGGCGATAGGCGATTCCTCTCCCAGCGGTTCCAGAAGCTCGATCTTAGTGTTGGGCAGCGTGATGAAAACGACCGTGACGCCGTGCTCCTCCAGAGCCTCCGGCGCCGAGACATCGGACCCCAGGGTCTTCCGGTAGAGATCTGAAGCGGCCGCGATGTCAGGCACGGCTATGGCAACGTGATTGAGGCGTCCGATCATAGGCGTTCCCCCTTCAGGTCCTAAGCCTCGATGACGAGCACATGGCAGGCGGGCTTCTTGCCCCATTCCTGGTTCACGGCCGCGCGGACCGCCCGGTGGACGGCATTCTCGACGGCCTCGGGATCTCGCCGCTTGGCTTTGGAGAGGCCATCCAGCAGGTCGGCCACGGTGTCCGCGATGATGTCGGTCAGGTCACGACCCTGCCTGTTCTTGTCGGGGATGCCCATGGCGTCGATCACCGGATCTCCAACAAGATCGCCCCGGTCGTCGATGGCGATCGCCACGGTGACGATGCCCGCAAAGGCAAGCTTGCGGCGCTCCGGCAACGCCCGCTCGCCGGCCCCGATGACGATATTGCCGTCGCGGTAGAGACGCCCCGCGGGGACATTGTCGACAATCTCAGCAGGGCCGGGCGAAAGGCGTACCAGCGCCCCGTTCTTAGCCCGGACGACTTCCTGAACGCCTTGAGCCCTTGCGAACTTCGCGTGTTCGCTCAGGTGCAAGGGCTCGCCATGGGCCGGAATGGCGATCCGCGGACGGGTCCACTGGTACATCTGCGCCAGCTCGCCGCGCCGGGGATGTCCGGACACGTGGACCAGTTCCGTCCGGTCGGTGATCACCTCGATGCCCTGCTCGATCAGACTATTGATGATAGAGCCGACAGCTTTCTCGTTCCCGGGAATGGCCCGGGAGGAGAAGATCACCCGATCTCCTGCGGAAAGCGCGATGTCCGGGTGCTCGTCCTGGGCGATCCGGGCAAGAGCGGCCCGGGGCTCACCCTGCGACCCCGTCAGGACGGCCACGATCTTGTCACGCGGCATGTAGCCGAAGTTTTCCGCCGAACGGAACTCCGGCAGGTCATCCAGGAAACCACATTCCTTGGCGACCTCGACCACACGATCCATGGCACGACCGACAACGACCACCTCACGACCACACTCGCGGGCTGCCTCGGCAACCGAGCGAATGCGGGCGACGTTGGACGCGAAGGTCGTGACCGCGACACGGTGCGGCGCATCCTTGATCAACTGGGCCAAGTTCCTGGAGACGTCGGACTCGCTCGGACTCGTGCCGTCGCGGACCACATTGGTGGAATCGCAGACGAGCGCCAATACCCCTTCGTCGCCCAAGGCACGGAAAGCTTCCTCCGAGGTCAGGCTGCCGAGGTATGGCGTGTTGTCGAGCTTCCAGTCGCCTGTATGCACCACCAGTCCGTGCGGTGTGCGGATCGCAAGGGCGTTGGATTCCGGAATCGAATGAGCGACCGGCACGTACTCGATCTCGAAGGCACCAAGCTTCAGGCGTTGCCCGGGGACGATCTCGTTCAGGTCGACCTTCGGCGCATCGGCTTCGGACAGACGCCGTGTCTCCAGGAGGCCGATGGCGAACCTTGTCGCATAAACCGGCGCGCGGAGGCGCGGCCACATCTCGACCAGCGCGCCGATGTGGTCCTCGTGCGCATGCGTGATGAAGATACCGAGAAGGTTGTGCCGCTCCTCTTCGATGAATCGGAGGTCGGGATAGACGACATCGATCCCGGGGAGGTTCTCCTCGCCGCCAAAACCCATGCCGCAATCGACGAGGATCCACTGTCTATCGTCCTCCGGACCGAAGCCGTAGAGGGCAGCGTTCATGCCGATTTCGCCAAGTCCTCCAAGTGGGAGAAAGACCAATTCATCCTGGTGGGAAGCCATCAAGTTCCAGACCTTTTCGAGCCAACGCCAGGCTTGGCTATATCGTGCAGCAAATTGGGAAAATAAAGGTCGCCTGCGTCGATCAGTTCCATTCCGGCAGTGCTTTTCAGCTGAAGGCGTCCGGAAGGGTCAAGCCCCTCGAAGACACCGGCTTTTTCGCCTGAAGGAAGGCGAAGCGTCACCTGCTGGCCGAGCCCTGCAGCACGCTCCATCCAGAGCTGCCGGATTGCTCCGAATGGATCGGAGACGTTTCCACGAGTGGAAGTTCGCCACGCCGAGAAAGTTCGGGCGAAGGCCGAGGACAGGACGGTGAATACCTCCTCCTTCGCGAGGCGCGGTCGAACGGACCGCAAGGCAGTTGCCGGGTAAGGTGTTCCGCTCGGGGCGAACGCGACATTGACCCCGAACCCGATCACGATGGCCAGTGGCCCGTTAGGCTGCAGGCGATGCCCTTCGAGCAGAAGGCCTGAAACCTTCGCGCCGTCGAGCAGGAGGTCATTCGGCCATTTCAGGGAAAGGCGCGGTGCGCTGATTCCCGAGACCGCCTCGACGGCCTCATGGAGCGCCAACCCTGCAACGAAGCCGAGTTGCGGAGCCGATCGCATATCGCACGGATCGATCAGGAGCAGGCTAGCATAGAGGTTGCCTGGAGGCGAGGACCATTGGCGGCCATGCCGTCCCCTCCCCGCCAACTGCTCGCGGGCCGTGATCCAGAGCTTTCCCCTGTCGCCCGCGCGAGCAGCCTGCAGAGAATCGTCGTTCGTCGAGTTCGTCGCCTCGAGCGACAGAAGCCGATACCCGGCGGCCTCGGTCTCGGGCGACAGACGCACGATCAGAACAAGGAGCGCGCGGCGGCGCCCGCTGCGTTGACGATCGGGGCCGGGATCAGCCAGAACAGCAGCACCACGGCGCTCGACACGACAAGGACGAAGCTTACGCCCGGAGACATGCGCTCGAACCGCTCGACCGGTGCATCGAAGTACATGACCTTGACGATGCGCAGGTAGTAATAGGCGCCGATTACGCTCGTCACGACGCCGATGACGGCCAAGGTGACGAGATTGGCCTGGATCGCCGCGGCAAAGACGTAGAACTTCGCGAAGAAACCCGCCAGCGGCGGTATGCCGGCCAACGAGAACATCATCATGGCCAGGCAGAACGCGAGCGCCGGATGAGTTCGCGCTAGACCTGAAAGATCGTCGATGGACTCGAACATCACGTTCCCGCGGCGCAGGCCGAGGATCACCGCGAAGGTGCCGAGCGTCATGGCAAGGTAGATGGCCATATAGACCACCACGCCCTGGACGCCCTCAGGCGTACCGGCAGCCAGGCCGATCAACGCATAGCCCACGTTGCCGATGGACGAATAGGCCATCAGGCGCTTCAGATTGCGCTGACCGATGGCCGCGAAAGAACCGAGAGCCATGGAAGCGATCGAGATGAAGACGATGATCTGCTGCCACTGGACCAGGATGCCCGGGAAGGCATCGATGAACACACGGGTCGCCATCGCCATGCCGGCCATCTTCGGAGCGGCCGCGAAGAAGGCGGTCACGGGGGTCGGCGACCCTTCGTACACGTCCGGCGTCCACATGTGGAACGGCACGGCCGAGATCTTGAAGGCGATGCCGGCTGCTACGAAGACGAGGCCCACGACGGCGCCGATGCCGACGTTCCCCTGCAGGACGGAGGCGATGACCGGGAACGACACGCTCCCGCTAAAGCCGTAGACCAGCGAAGCGCCGTAGAGCAGCATGCCCGACGAAAGTGCTCCGAGCACGAAGTACTTCAGCCCGGCTTCCGTCGAACGTTCGTTATCGCGGTCGAAGGCTGCGATGACGTAGGAGGAAAGGCTGAGCAGTTCGAGCCCAAGATAAAGCGCGATCAGATCATTCGCCGAGATGACCATCATCATCCCGATCGTCGATAGCACGATCAGGATCGGGTACTCGAAGCGGTAAATCCCCTCGCGACGCATGTAGTCCAGGGAGAGGATGATGCCGCCGGCCGATGCAAGGAGCGTCAGCGCCTTCATGAACTTAGCGAATCCGTCGATCACGAAGGACCCGGCCATGGTCTCGACCCGCTCCGACGGGAGCATCAGGACCGCCACGAAGGTCACGGCGAGCAGCGCGAGCGCGATGATGCTCATGCCGAAGCCAGGGCGTTCGCCGCGGAATGCGCCGAACAGAACCAGGACGAGAACTCCGACCGCCATCAGGATCTCTGGCAGCATCGGACCGAAAGCGGGAATGGTGAGGGCGGGATTCATCGTGACCTCAGTGTGCCGCGACAGCGGCCGTTTTCACGGTGGCGAGCGCAGCCTGAACGCTGTTCATGAGCGCGTCCGTCGGTGCCGCGAAGGCATCAAGGATCGGGCCCGGCTGTACGCCGTAATAGATGATGAGCAGGATGAGCGGAGCAAACGTAATGATCTCGCGACGGTTCAGGTCCGTGATTCCCTGCAGGGCCGGCTTCTCGAGCGGTCCGTAGACCACACGACGGTAGAGCCACAGCGCATAGGCTGCCGAGAGGATCACGCCGGTCGCCGCGAAGAACGCCACCCAGGTGTTCGACCGGAAGGCTCCCATCAGGGTCAGGAACTCGCCGATGAAGCCCGAGGTCCCCGGCAGGGCCACGTTCGCCATGGTCAGAATGAGAAACACCACCGCATAAAGAGGCATGCGGTTGACGAGCCCGCCATAGGCCTTGATCTCGCGGGTATGCATCCGGTCATAGATCACGCCGACGCTCAGGAACAGCGCCCCGGAGATCAGACCATGTGAGATCATGGTGAACATGGCGCCTTGGATGCCCTGCTCGTTCATGCTGAACAGGCCCATGGTCACGAAGCCCATATGCGCCACCGACGAGTAGGCGATCAGCTTCTTGATGTCCTCCTGCATCAGGGCGACCAGCGAGGTGTAGATAATCGCGATGACGGACAGCGCATAGACCAAGGGAGCGAAATAAAGCGACGCATCCGGGAACATAGGCAGGGAGACTCGGACGAAGCCGTAGCCGCCCATCTTAAGCAGGACGCCTGCCAGGATGACCGAGCCGGCCGTCGGCGCTTCCACGTGAGCGTCCGGCAGCCAGGTGTGAACCGGCCACATGGGCATCTTCACCGCGAAGGATGCGAAGAAGGCCAGCCAGAGCCAGATCTGCAGATTCGGAGCGAATTTGAAGGCAAGCAGCGTCGGGATATCGGTGGTTCCGGCGGCCCAGTACATGGCCATGATGGCCAGGAGCATCAGGACGGACCCGAGGAGCGTGTAGAGGAAGAACTTGAAGCTCGCATAGATGCGGCGCTTGCCGCCCCAGATTCCGATGATGAGGAACATCGGAATGAGACCCGCCTCGAAGAACAGGTAGAAGAGCACCAGGTCGAGAGCGCAGAACACGCCAATCATCGTGGTCTCGAGCACTAGGAAGGCGACGAAGTACTCCTTGACCCGGCTCTCGATCGAATCCCACGAGGCCAGGATGCAGAACGGCATCAGGAACGTGGTGAGCAGCACGAGCGGCATGGAGAAGCCATCGACGCCCAGCTTGAACCGGATCGTCTCGGTCAGCCAGGAATGGCTCTCCACGAGCTGGAACGACGCGGATGCCACGTCGAACCGCGCCCATGCCACGAGCGACAGCAGGAAGGTCGCGACCGTCGTGGCAAGGGCTGCCCAGCGTGCGTTCGAGCGAGCAGCCTCGCTGTCGCCCCGCAGGGTCAGGATGAAAGCCGCTCCGACGAGGGGCAGGATGAGCAGGCCGGAGAGGATGCCGAAGCCGAGCATTAGTGGGCTCCCCTGAAGAGATAGAAGGTCACGAGAGCCGCAACGCCGATCAGCATCGCGAAGGCATAGTGGTAGACGTAGCCCGTCTGCACCCGCACCACGCCGCGCGTCACATCGAGAACGCGGGCCGAGATGCCGTCCGGCCCGAGTCCATCGATGATCCGCTGGTCACCGGTGCGCCAGAAGAAGCGTCCGATCGCCATGGCCGGACGAACGAAGATCGCGTCGTACAGCTCGTCGAAGTACCACTTGTTGAGCAGGAACCGGTACAGGATCGGGTGGTCGGCCGCCAGCTTCGCCGGCTGCTTGGCGTCAATGATGTACATGTAGACTGCAACCAGGAAGCCGAGGATCATCATGATCGTGGGCAGAAGCGGCACCCAGCCCGGAAGATGGTGCATCGTTTCCAGGATGTGGTTGTTCGGCCCCGTGAAGATCGCGCCCTTCCAGAACTCCTCGTAGCCTTCCCCGATGAACGCGCCGTGGAAGATGACGCCGGCGAGAACAGCCCCGATGGCGAGCACGAGCAGCGGCACGAGCATCACGAGCGGGCTCTCGTGCGGAAGGTGCGAGCCATGGTGCCCGTGCGCATGATCGTCATGGCCGTGCTCGTGCTGGGCCTGAGAGCCCGGCTCGACGTCGTGGCCCGACTTATCGTGCTCCACGCCTTCGTGGGCGCTCGGAGCATGGTGCCCATGGCCCCAACGGGCGGTTCCCTCGAAGGTGAGGAAGAACAGGCGCCAGGAGTAGAATGATGTCATGAATGCGGCAACGACCGTGGCCAGAAAGGCGAAGGAGCCTGCCGACGAATGGGCCGCATAGGCCGCCTCGATGATCGCGTCTTTCGAATAGTAGCCTGCCGTGAACGGGAAACCCGTAAGCGCCAGCGTGCCGACCGCCATCATGGCCGTGGTGAACGGTATGTAGCGGCGCAGGGCGCCCATATGGCGGATATCCTGCTCATGGTGCATGGCATGAATGACCGAGCCGGCGCCCAAGAACAGCAGGGCCTTGAAGAAGGCGTGCGTGAAGAGGTGGAACACGCCGGCCCCGTAGGCGCCGACCCCGAGGCCCACGAACATGTAGCCGAGCTGCGAGCAGGTCGAATAGGCGATGACCCGCTTGATATCGTTCTGAACCAGACCGATAGTCGCGGCAAAGAACGCCGTGATGCCGCCGATCACCGTCACGACCGTCAGAGCGGCCGGCGCATATTCGAAGACCGGTGACAGGCGGGCGACCATAAACACGCCGGCGGTCACCATGGTTGCGGCATGGATGAGGGCCGAGACCGGGGTCGGGCCTTCCATTGCGTCCGGGAGCCAGGTGTGCAGCAGGAACTGGGCAGACTTGCCCATGGCGCCCATGAACAGCAGCAGGCAGGCGATCGTCAGGGCGTGCCATTCGATCCCAAGGAAGGTGAAGCGCGCATTCGCAAACTCGGCAACGCGCGGGAAGATCCCGTCGAAGGTCACGCCGTTGAACAGCACAAAGATCGTGAAGATGCCGAGCAGGAAGCCGAAATCACCGACGCGGTTGACGATGAAGGCCTTCATGGCCGCCGCGTTGGCCGAGTCCTTCTGGTACCAGAAGCCAATGAGGAGGTAGCTCGCGAGGCCGACGCCCTCCCAGCCGAAGAACATCTGGATGAGATTGTCCGCCGTCACCAGCATGAGCATGGCGAAGGTAAAGAGCGAGAGATAGGCGAAGAACCGCGGACGGTGCGGATCCTCGTGCATGTAGCCGATGGAATAGAGGTGCACCAGCGCCGACACGGTGTTGACGACGACTAGCATCATGGCCGTCAGCGTGTCGATCCGGAACGCCCAGTCAACCTGGAGATCGCCGACTGACATCCACTGGGCGACCTGGACGCGGGTGGCGCCCTCGCCGAAGCCGACATGGATGAAGGAAACCCACGACAGCACCGCCGCGATGAAGAGCAGTGCCGTGGTGATGAGTTCGCTGGGACGGGCTCCGAGCACACGCCCGAAGATGCCTGCGATGAGGAAGCCGACGAGCGGCAGGAAGACGATTGCGTGATACATTGTCGTTTACTTCGCCGTTCGGGCTCAGCCCCTCAACCTGTTGACGTCTTCGACTGCGATCGAGCCGCGATTGCGGAAGAAGACCACCAGAATGGCAAGGCCGATCGCCGCCTCCGCCGCCGCGACCGTGAGGATCAGCATGGCGAAGATCTGGCCGACGATGTCGTTCAGGTGGGTCGAGAAGGCGACCATGTTGATGTTCACGGCGAGCAGGATCAGCTCGACCGACATCAGGATGACGATCACGTTCTTCCGGTTGATGAAGATACCGAACACCCCGAGCGTGAAGAGCACGGCGGCGACGGTAAGGTAATGGCCTAGTCCGATAACCATTGCGTGCCTCCTTAGATGCCCTGCCGGAAGGGAACCTTCCGAACCTCGACGGCAGTCTCCTGCGTCCTGGCGTTCTGCTTGGAAATGTCCTGGCGCCGGACGCCGACCCGCTCACGCAGGGTCAGCACGATGGCGCCAATCATGGCGACCAGCAGGATCAGGCCGGCTGCCTGGAAAAAGTAGAAGTAGCGGGTGTAGAGCACCTGGCCGAGCGCCTCGGTGTTGGTCATGACATCGGGCGCCGGAATTGGCACGGCTGGCGAGCGAACGAGGCCTGGATCGACCGTATAGGCTCCTACGACGAGGATCAGCTCAAGGAGGAAGATCACACCGATCACGCCGCCGATCGGCAGATACTGCAGGAAGCCCTGGCGAAGCGCGGCGAAGTCCACGTCGAGCATCATGACGACGAAGAGGAAGAGCACCGCGACCGCGCCCACATAGACGATGACCAGGATCATCGCCAGGAACTCGGCTCCCATCATCAGGAACAGACCCGCCGCGTTGACGAAGGCCAGGATGAGGAAGAGCACCGACTGCACGGGATTGCGGGAGGCAATCACCATGAAGCCGGAGGCGATCGTGATCGTCGCGAACAGATAGAAGAAGGCGGCGGTAACCGTCATGTTCAGCTTAAGCCGCCCGAGGCGGCCCCTTCCGACGTGGCGCCGGAGAATCCGGCGGCCTGTCTATAAAATCCGAATCCGACGGGCACAACCCGCCGGACCTGCTTGCTCCCTGCCCTGCGGGCAGAAAGCGTTCTTACCGGTAGGGCGCGGTCTTCGCGATGTTGCGCGCGATCTCACGCTCCCAGCGCTCCCCGTTTTCGAGAAGCTTGGCCTTGTCGTAGTAGAGCTCCTCGCGGGTCTCCACGGAGAACTCGAAATTCGGCCCTTCGACGATCGCATCCACCGGGCAGGCCTCCTGGCACATGCCGCAATAGATGCATTTCACCATGTCGATGTCGTACCGGGTTGTCCGGCGGGTGCCGTCATTACGGCGCGGGCCGGCTTCGATGGTGATGGCCTGAGCCGGGCAGATAGCCTCGCAGAGCTTGCACGCGATGCAGCGCTCTTCTCCATTGGGGTAGCGGCGCAGAGCGTGCTCACCGCGGAACCGGTGTCCGCGGTGGCCCATTTCGAACGGGTAGTTGAGGGTGGCCTTCGGCTTGAAGAAGTACTTCACCGTCAAGATGAAGCCTGAGATGAACTCCTTCAGCAGGAGGGATTGGGCGATGCGGTCGAGGTGCATGCCGATCTCCTTTAGCGGACGCCCGGCGCATTGCCGGTCGCCATCAGGACAGCCGCCACGATGACGACCATGGCCAGCGACAGAGGAAGGAAGACCTTCCAGCCGAGGCGCATGAGCTGGTCGTAGCGGTAGCGCGGAACCAGGGCTTTCACCATGGCGATGAGAATGAAGAGGAAGCTCGCCTTGAGCACGAACCAGATCACGCCCGGCACCCAGGTGAAGGGGGCGAACGGGATCGGCGACAGCCAGCCTCCCAGGAACAGGATCGTGCCCAGCGCACACATGGTCATGATGGCCACGTACTCGCCGAGCATGAAGAGCAGGTACGGGGTGGAGGAATACTCCACCATGTAGCCGGCCACGAGCTCGGACTCAGCTTCCGGCAGGTCGAAGGGTGGACGGTTCGTCTCGGCCATGGCCGAGATGAAGAAGACCACGAACATCGGGAACAGCGGCAGCCAGTACCAGCCGAAGAGGCCCAGGCGTGTGTTCTGCGATTCGACGATGGCCGAGAGGTTGAGCGTTCCGGCGCACATGAGCACCGTGACGATCACGAACCCGATCGACACCTCGTAGGACACCATCTGGGCTGCGGAGCGAAGCGCACCGAGGAACGGGTACTTCGAGTTCGAGGCCCAGCCGCCCATGATGACGCCGTACACGCCGAGGGACGAGATCGCGAAGATGTAGAGAATGCCCACGTTGATGTCGGCGATCGCCCAGCCCGCATTCAGCGGAATGACCGCCCAGGCGGCCAGCGAGAGCGTACACATCACCAGAGGGGCCAGCAGGAACATGCCCTTGTTGGCCGGCGCCGGGATCACCGGCTCCTTCAGGACGAACTTGAGCAGGTCCGCGAAGGACTGGAGCAGCCCCCAGGGACCGACCACGTTGGGGCCGCGACGAAGCTGGACGGCCGCCCAGACCTTGCGGTCCGCATAGAGCGCATAGGCGATGAAGATGAGCAGAGCCACGAGCATGAGCAGGCTCTTGCCCAGCATGATCGCGACTGCGACGAGGATGTCACCAAATTCCATGATCGTTCCTCTTACTCAGCCGCCTCGAGCTTCAGCTCACGGGCGAGCGCCGAGCACTCGGCCATGACGCCGGAGGCGCGGGCAATCGGGTTCGTCAGATAGAAGTCCTTCACCGGACTCGCGAACGGCTCGCGTCCGAGGGTTCCGCCAAGACCGGCAAGGGCTTGAACGGCGGCAAACCCGTCGGCCGCCTGGACCGTGTCGACGGCCGCAAGGTGCGGGTAATGGGCATAGAGTTTCGCCCGCAGAGCATTGAGCGAGTCGAACGGCAGGCGATGGCCCAGCACGTCGGAGAGCGCACGCAGAATGGCCCAGTCCTCACGAGCCTCGCCGGGCGCGAAAGCGGCCCGATTGGCGAGCTGCACCCGCCCCTCCGTGTTCACGTAGGTCCCAGACTTTTCCGTGTATGTGGCGCCCGGCAGGATCACGTCTGCGCGATGGGCGCCGCGGTCACCATGGGTGCCCTGGTAGATCACGAAGGCTCCGGGGGCGATGTCAATCTCGTCTGCGCCGAGATTGAACAGCACGTCCACTTCGCCCTGCACCATGGTCTGAGCGTTCAGACCCCACTCTCCGGGGACCATTCCGAGGTCGAGTGCACCGACGCGGGAGGCGGCTGTGTGCAGGACCGAGAAACCGCTCCAGCCATCCTTGACGGCGCCGACGTCGCGGGCGAGTTGCGCGGCTGCCGAGAGAACGGCCAGCCCGTCGGGACGGGACAGAGCGCCCTGCCCCACGATGATCAGCGGACGCTCCGCCGCACGAAGCTTCTCGATGAAGCTGTGACGACCGCCGGCCAAATCGGCCAGCGTCTCGGGCCCCGCGCCGAGATACTCGTAGGGATAGGTCAGGTCGGCGTGCTCGCCGATCATGGCGATCGGCGGCGGGGCCATGCGCCAGCGCTTGCGGATCCGCACGTTGACGAGCGATGCTTCGATCCGGGGGTTGGATCCCACGATCAGGATCGCGTCCGCATCCTCGATGCCCGTGATGGTGCTGTTGAAGAGATAGGAGCCGCGCCCATAAGCCGGTGTCAGGACCGATCCGTCCTGACGGGCGTCGATATTGGTGACGCCGAGGCTCTGCATGAGGAGCTTCAGCGCATACATCTCTTCCACGGCGGCAAGATCACCTACGATGGCGCCGATGCGCTTCGGATCCGTACCCTTCACCCGACTGGCGATGGTCGCGAAGGCTTCTTGCCAGGATGCGGGACGCAGGCGACCGTTCTCACGCACGAAGGGACGATCCAGGCGCTGCAGGCGCAGGCCATCGACGATCTGTCGGGTCTTGTCCGTGATCCACTCCTCGTTCACTGCTTCGTTCACGCGCGGCAGGATGCGCATGACCTCACGACCACGGGAATCGACACGGATCGACGAGCCGACTGCGTCCATCACGTCGACGGAATCCGTCTTGGTGAGCTCCCACGGCCGATAGTGGAAGGCTTCCGGCTTATGGGTGAGCGCACCGACCGGGCAGAGGTCCGCGACGTTGGCCTGGAGTTCAGAGCCCAAGGCACGCTCGAGATAGCTCGTGATTTCCATGTCCTCGCCGCGCCAGAGGGCGCCCAGGTCTGGCACGCCCGCCACCTCGGCGGAGAAGCGCACGCAACGGGTGCAGTGGATGCAGCGGTTCATGGAGGTGCGCACCAACGGACCGAGATACTTGTCCGTCACCGCACGCTTGTTCTCGTGGTACCGGCTGGTGTCGACGCCGTAGGCCATAGCCTGGTCCTGCAGGTCGCACTGGCCGCCCTGGTCGCAGATCGGGCAATCGAGCGGGTGGTTGATGAGGAGGAACTCCATCACCCCTTCCCGAGCCTTCTTCACCGTCGGAGACTTGGTGGAAATTTCCGGCGGCTCGCCGTTCGGGCCGGGACGGCAGTCGCGCACGCCCCAGGCGCAGGACGCGACCGGCTTCGGAGCCCCCTTCACCTCGACGAGGCACATGCGGCAATTGCCGGCAATAGAAAGCCGTTCGTGGTAGCAGAAGCGCGGAATCTCCGCTCCGGCCGCTTCGGCGGCCTGGAGCAGCGTATATTCCGCGGGAACGTCGACCTCGACGCCATCAACGATGATTTTCGCCATCTTCAATCTCACTCCGCCGCGATCAGGACGGATTCGGAATGCGGGTTTGCCGCGTAATCGTCGATCCGCTTCTCGATCTCGTGACGGAAGTGGCGGATCAGACCCTGAACCGGCCAAGCCGCGGCGTCGCCAAGCGCGCAGATGGTGTGGCCTTCGATCTGGGTCGAGACTTCGAGCAGCATGTCGATCTCGCGCTTCTGGGCGCGGCCCTCGGCCATGCGGGTGAGCACGCGCCACATCCAGCCCGTGCCCTCGCGGCAGGGCGTGCACTGGCCGCAGCTCTCGTGCTTGTAGAAGTACGAGATACGGGCAATCGCTCGGACGATGTCGGTGGACTTGTCCATCACGATCACGGCCGCAGTGCCGAGACCTGACTTCAGGTTCCGAAGCGTGTCGAAATCCATGTAGGCATCGGCAATCTGCTCGGCCGGGACGATCGGGACGGACGAACCGCCGGGAATGACGCCGAGCAGGTTGTCCCAGCCGCCGCGGATGCCGCCGCAATGGCGGTCGATCAGTTCGCGGAAGGTCAGGCCCATGGCCTCTTCCACGTTGCAGGGCTTGTTCACGTGACCAGACACGCAGAACAACTTGGTTCCGACATTGTTTGGGCGGCCGATACTGGAGAACCACGAGGCGCCGCGGCGCAGGATCGTGCCCGCCACAGCGATCGACTCGACATTGTTGACCGTCGTCGGGCAGCCGTAGAGGCCCATATTGGCCGGGAACGGCGGCTTCAGGCGCGGCATGCCCTTCTTGCCTTCCATGCTCTCGATGAGCGCCGTCTCCTCGCCGCAGATATAAGCGCCTGCGCCGTGGTGGACGTAGAGGTCGAAGGGATAGCCGTGGATATTGTCCTTGCCGATGAGCCTGGCCTCATAGGCCTCGTCCACCGCCCGCTGCAGGGCGTGGCGCTCGGCCACGTATTCTCCGCGGATATAGATGTAGGCCGCGTGGGCTCCCATGGCGAAGGACGCGATGAGACAGCCCTCGACGAGGAGATGCGGATCGTTCCGCATGATCTCCCGGTCCTTACAGGTTCCCGGCTCGGACTCGTCGGCGTTCACGACCAGGTAATGCGGACGGCCGTCCGACTGCTTGGGCATGAACGACCATTTCAGGCCGGTGGGGAAGCCGGCGCCGCCGCGACCGCGCAGCCCCGACGCCTTCATCTCGTTGATGATCCAGTCACGGCCCTGCTCGAGGAGGAACTTCGTTCCGTCCCAGGCGCCGCGCATCTTCGCGGCCTGGAGGTCCGGCGAGTGGAACCCATAGAGGTTGGTGAAGATACGATCTTTGTCCTGAAGCATTCCCGATCACTCCATCAGGACGACTTGTTGTCTTTGTCGACGATCACGTCCGGCTTGCTCTCGCTTCCGTCGCGGCGGCTCTCGGCTTGCGCGGGCGGCGTACCGGCGACTGGCGTCGTCGGGCTGCTCGGCACGGCTTCGCCTTCTTTCTTGGGCGACGCCACATAGGACTTTCCGCTCTGCGGGGCCGGCCTCGGCTCGGCCTCGGTGTGCGACCGGCCCTTCGTGGCCGTCGAGGGATCGGCGGCTTCTTTTTGGTCGGTCGGGTTGATCGGCGTCTCGCCTTCCTTGGCGCGCTTGGCCGGGGTGTCGGCCGCATCGCTCTCGATCGGGCGTCCGGCGGTCGGCTTGGCGGCCTTCACATCCTGCGGAATGGACGCCATGGCGGCGGCGGGCTCGGCCGTCTCGGCAGCCTTGGCCTGCTCCTCGAAACGCTTGCGCCAGGCGCCGACCACGGAACCGTCGTAGAGAGCCGGATCCTGAAGGGTGTTCACGGCCTCGAACGGCTCGGACCGGTTGCGGCCGATCTGGGAACCGACCTTCACAGGACGGCCTGCTGCGAGGTCATCGAGGAGCTTCTCGAAGTTCTCGGTGGTCAAGTCCTCGTAATAGTCGTCGTTGATCTGCACCATCGGGGCGTTCGAGCAGGCGCCCAAGCATTCGACCTCGAGCCAGGAGAAGTTGCCGTCGGCAGTCACATGGTTCTGATCGCCGATGCGGCGCTCCAGCACCTTTTTAATCTCGCCGGCACCACGCAGGACGCATGGCGTCGTCCCACAGAACTGGATGAAGTACTTTCCAACCGGCTCGAGGTTGAACATCGTGTAGAACGTTGCCACCTCCATGACACGGATCACCGGCATGTCGAGCTTGGCTGCGACGGCTTCGATGGCCTTACGGGGCAGCCAGCCGCCCGCCTGCTCCTGAGCCTTGCCCAGGAGAGCAATGACGGCAGAGGCCTGCCGGCCGGGCGGATACTTGGCGATTTCCTTCTCCGCGAAAGCTTCGGTCTCTGTGGAGAGGACGAAGCTCTCGGGCTGCATGTCTTCAGGCGCGAGCTTGCGAACGGCCATACACTCTTCTCCTCATCGCCATGGACGGGCATAAGGCCCGGCCATTCGCGACTTGAACTTCTCCAGCACGCCTTAAGAGCGTGGATATCCGCCCCGCGACCGGGGCGGCTTATGCTTTAACGATCGACCTCGCCGAACACGATGTCGATGGAACCCAGAACGCCCGCCACGTCGGCCAGCATGTGGCCACGGCACATGAAGTCCATGCCCTGAAGATGGGCAAAACCCGGAGCGCGCACCTTGCAACGATACGGCTTGTTGGTGCCGTCCGAAACGAGGTAGACGCCGAACTCGCCCTTCGGAGCCTCCACGGCCACATAGACCTCGCCTGCGGGTACGTGGAAGCCTTCCGTGTAGAGCTTGAAGTGATGGATCAGCGCTTCCATCGAGCGCTTCATGTCCTTACGCGAAGGTGGTGCAACCTTGCCGTCGAGGGTCGAGACCGGACCCTGCCCGTCCGGAGCCCGCAGCTTGTTCAGGCACTGACGCATGATCCGCACGGACTGGCGCATCTCCTCCATGCGGATGACCTGGCGGTCGTAGTTGTCGCCGTTCTTGCCCACGGGGATGTCGAATTCCATCTCCTCGTAGAGCGAGTATGGCTGTGACTTGCGCAAATCCCAGGCGACGCCGCAACTGCGAACGATAGCCCCCGAGAAGCCCCACTTCCAACAATCGTCCAGCGTGAGCACGCCGATGTCGACGTTACGCTGCTTGAAGATGCGGTTGCCGATGACGAGGGTGTCAAGATCGTCGAGAACTTGCAGAAATGGGTCGCAAAAGGCCTCGATATCGTCGATCAGCTCCGGCTGGATATCCATGTTCACGCCGCCGGGACGGAAGTAGTTGGCATGCATGCGCGAGCCGGAAATCCGCTCATAGAAGATCATGAGCTTCTCGCGCTCCTCGAAGCCCCAGAGGGGCGGCGTGAGCGCGCCGACGTCCATCGCCTGCGTGGTCACGTTGAGGAGGTGAGAGAGAAGGCGCCCAATTTCTGAGTAGAGGACGCGGATCAACTCGGCGCGGCGGGGGATCTCGATGCCAAGGAGCTTCTCGACCGCCATGCAATAGGCGTGCTCCTGGTTCAAAGGCGCGACATAGTCAAGGCGATCGAAATAGGGATTCGCCTGAACGTAGGTCTTGTACTCGATCAGCTTCTCGGTGCCGCGATGCAGGAGGCCGATATGCGGGTCAACGCGCTCGACGACCTCGCCGTCGAGCTCCAGCACGAGGCGCAGGACGCCGTGGGCCGCCGGGTGCTGCGGACCGAAATTGATGGTGAAGTTGCGGATGTTATGCTCGCCCATGGGTCGCCTCTCCGCTCCTTATGCCTTGGCCTTCTCGTCGCCGGGCAGCACGTAATCAGTGCCCTCCCACGGCGACAGGAAGTCGAAGTTACGGAATTCCTGATTGAGCTTCACCGGCTCATAGACCACGCGTCCCTGCCCGTCGTCATAGCGAACCTCGACGTAGCCGGTCATCGGGAAGTCCTTGCGCAGGGGATGGCCCTCAAACCCGTAGTCCGTGAGGATCCGGCGGAGGTCTGGATGACCAGAGAACAGGATCCCGTAGAGATCGTAAGCCTCGCGCTCGAACCAGTTCGCCGCCGGCCAGAGGCTGACGAGCGATGGCACAGGCGTCACTTCGTCCGCTTCCACCTTCACGCGGATACGGCGGTTATGGTGCGGCGCAAGGAAATGATAGACCACGTCGAACCGCATCTCGCGGGCCGGATAATCGGCACCGCAGATATCGATGAAGCAGACGAAGCGGCATTGCGGGTCGTCCCGCAGGAAGGTCGCCACGCGAATGATATCCTCGCGGCGGACCACGATCGTCAGCTCGTCGAAGGCAATGGCCCGGCTCTCCACCGCCTCGCCGAGGGATGAGGCGATGTAATCGCTCAGGGCTTGGAGATCAGCACTCATGCAATGACCTTATGCTCAGCGCTCGATGGTGCCGGTGCGGCGTATCTTCTTCTGCAGAAGCAGAACCCCGTACAGGAGTGCCTCGGCGGTCGGCGGACAGCCCGGCACGTAGATGTCGACCGGAACGATCCGGTCGCAGCCACGAACCACGGAATAGGAATAATGGTAGTAGCCGCCGCCGTTGGCGCAGGAGCCCATGGAGATGACGTAACGCGGCTCCGGCATCTGGTCGTAGACCTTGCGGAGGGCGGGGGCCATCTTGTTCGTGAGGGTGCCGGCCACGATCATCACGTCGGACTGACGCGGTGACGCGCGCGGAGCGAAGCCGAACCGCTCGGCGTCATATCGCGGCATGGACATCTGCATCATCTCGACGGCGCAACAGGCCAAGCCGAAGGTCATCCACATGAGCGAGCCCGTGCGCGCCCAGGTGATGAGGTCCTCGGTCGAGGTGACGAGGAACCCCTTGTCGGACAACTCCTCGTTGATCGAAACGAAATAAGGATCCGTCGAACCGGCCGGCTTGCCCGTATTCGGGTCAATGATGCCACGCGGCGCGGGAGCGACCAGGGTCGACTGGGTCTCGGAGATCAGTCCCATTCCAGGGCCCCCTTCTTCCACTCGTAAATGAATCCGACCGTCAGCACGCCGAGGAAGATCATCATGGAGATGAATCCGAACCAGCCCAGGTTCCCGAAGGTAATGGCCCACGGGAACAGGAATGCAACTTCGAGGTCGAAAATGATGAATAGGATGGCGACGAGATAGAACCGCACGTCGAACTTCATGCGGGCATCGTCGAAGGCGTTGAACCCGCATTCGTAGGCGGACAGCTTCTCGGTATCCGGACGACTGTAGGCGACGATGAAGGGCGCCACGAGCAGCGCGACCCCGATCAGGAGCGACACGCCAATGAAGATTACGAGAGGCAGGTAGTCGGCGAGGAGATTCGTCATACGACACCTAGAACGAACTGAGCTCGGCCCACGGCCGGCAATCTGAAACGCATTTAGGCCTCAGAAAGGCCCGACAAAAGCCCCTGCGACAACACGCTGATTGCGCGGTTGGCTTAGCTGAGTTCCCTTTCGCTGACAAGTGTTTGCACTGCCGCAAAAAGAACCATTCCAAACTACGACGTGGCCCTTTCCGCTGCGCTTGCAGCCTTTCGGTTGGCTGCGGCCTCTGCCTGGCCGGCAGCGGCCTCCGCTCTGGCCTTGGCCTCGCACTTGGCTCGAATCTTGTCGAGCTCTTCCTGGGTCAGGTGTTCGATACCGATGAACACGTTCTGGGCCGCGCTGGCCCGGATCAATTCGTCAAGCTTGGCCTGAATGGCCGCGCCATCGCGATTCTGGGTATTCTGGATCAGGAACACCATCAGGAAGGTCACGATGGTGGTCCCGGTGTTCACGATCAGTTGCCAAGTGTCGGAGAACCCGAACAGGGGTCCGCTGACGCCCCATAACAGGATTACGACGAGGCATAGGCCAAAGGTCATGGGTCGCCCCGCCACCTGGGCCACCCAGTTGGAGAAGCTTGTGAACCATCTGGACGTCACCATACGCGACCTCTCACCTGCCTTTCGATAACGCCCAGCTTCGCCAAACGTCTCAATACCGTGTGGAGAATGCGCCCGGAGGGGAAAAGTGCCGCTTCCTCGGAGCTTGAGCGCCATTGACCGGACGGAGCAGATCGAGGATCCGCTGATCGCGGCCCCTGAGACACTGGCGATTTAATGAGGAAAGTGGCGCGGGCGACGGGGCTCGAACCCGCGACCTCCGGCGTGACAGGCCGGCACTCTAACCGACTGAGCTACGCCCGCGCAATGGACCGCCGAAGCGGTGTGGGTGCGGTTTAAGGGTGCCCCCGACCCCTGTCAAGGGTTCAATGCACTCATTTCGGCATGCCTGCCCGAAACCGATTCCCTTTGGGTGCCGCGGCTCCAAAGGGCGGGAGAATGGCCAAGACCGGGTTATTCTCCAGCTGGCGCTTCACCTGACGTTTTCAGAGATGCGAGCACGCGGTCACATTCATAGAGATCGTCGAGGGCTGCCCGCAATCCGCGGAGAGCCTCGGAAGAGAGCCCGTGCTGGGGAGGCATCAAGGCCCCCTCTTCCTCGTAAGATTGGCCGCCGTCTGCGACCTCACCCGCCTCGGCGTCTTGTGCCGGTTCCGTCTGGAGGGCCGGAACGCTCTGTTCCCCCCGGCCGACACCCTGGACGAAGCGAACCCCTTCTTCCTTCAGGATCCGCTGAACACCCTTGATCGTGTAGCCCTCTCCATAGAGGAGCTGCCGAATACCTTTGAGCAGATCGACATCGTCCGGACGATAATAGCGACGCCCGCCGCCGCGCTTGAGAGGCTTGATATGATTGAATCGGGTTTCCCAAAAGCGCAGCACATGCTGAGGGACGTCGAGGTCCTCGGCAACCTCGCTAATCGTGCGGAATGCGTCGGGGCTCTTGTCCATGACGCCGCTCGTCATAATCGGATCAATCCTCGCCTTCGAAGGTCTCACCGTTGATATGAGCCTTCAAGACGTTCGAGGGCTTGAACACCATCACGCGACGGGGATCGATTGGGACCTCGACACCGGTCTTGGGATTGCGGCCGACGCGCTCGCCTTTGCTGCGCACGATGAACGAGCCGAACGAGGAGAGCTTCACCGTCTCGCCGGCGGCCAGGCTGTCGCAGATTTCAGCCAGCACCCGCTCCACCAGTTCAGCCGATTCGGTCCGCGAGAGTCCAACCTTCTGATAGACGGCCTCGCTCAGATCCGCTCTCGTTATCGTCTTGCCAGCCATTGAGCTCCCCAGCGCGAATGAGTTCGTTGGTCTTGTCGTCCCGGACGACGCTATGCAGATGGCTCCCTACGGTCAACCGCCAAGGTCCAAAATACCGGATACCACCGGAGTGGGTGCCCGTCCGCGCTACCAGCGGATCAAAGCGCTTCCCCAGGTAAACCCGCCACCGATCGCTTCGATCATCACGAGATCCCCATCCTGGATGCGCCCGTCTCTTCTTGCGGCATCCAGGGCCAAGGGAATTGAAGCCGCCGACGTATTGCCGTGCCGGTCCACGGTAATGACAACCTTCTCGGGAGCGATTCCGAGCTTGTCTGCACTGGCCGTGATGATGCGCTTGTTGGCCTGGTGGGGAACGAACCACTTGAGCTCCTCGGCGCTCGTCCCCGTCGCCTTGAAGGCATCCTGCACCACATCCGCCACCATCCCGACTGCGAACTTGAAGACCTCTCGGCCCTCCATCTTCAGCACGCCAGTGGTCTTCGTCGAGCCCGGTCCACCGTCGACGTAGAGCTTGTCCCGGTAGCGGCCGTCGGAACGGAGATGGGACGTCAGCACGCCGCGATCGGCTGACGTGCCCTCCCCCTCCTGGGCCTCGAGGACGATCGCCCCCGCCCCGTCGCCGAACAGCACGCAGGTCGTGCGGTCGTTCCAGTCGAGGATGCGGGAGAAAGTCTCGGCGCCGATCACGAGCGCACGCCTGTGCGAGCCGGACTGAAGGAACTTGTCCGCTGTTGCGACGGCATAGACGAACCCTGTGCAAACGGCCTGGAGGTCGAAGGCCGCTCCGTGTGTCATGCCGATTCCGGTCTGGATCATCGTGGCGGTCGACGGAAAGGTATAGTCCGGCGTCGAGGTGGCACAGATGACGAGATCGATATCGTTGGCGGTGAGCCCCGCATCGGCCAGGGCCGCTTCGGCGGCTTTGATCCCCAGAACGGATGTGGTCTCGTCATCTTCGGCGATGTGGCGCTCCTCAATGCCAGTCCTCTGCACGATCCACTCGTGCGAGGTTTCGACCAGCTTCTCGAGATCCTGGTTTGTCAGCTTGCGCCTCGGCAGATAGGAGCCGATGCCGCGTACGACGGAACGGGTGCGTTTCAAGATGCGCCTTCCTCAGGCCGGTTGGCCGACCGGATCATGATCCAACATGCTCCGGATTGTGTTCATCAGTTCAAAATGCGCCATGTCGTAGGCCACGTCGATGGCGCTGGCGAAGCCGAGATCGTCCGTCCCGCCATGGCTCTTGACGACGACCCCCTCCAGACCGAGGAAGACGCCGCCATTGACCTTGCGCGGGTCCATCTTGTCCCGAAGAGCGTTAAAGGCTTGTTTCGCAAACAGATAGCCGATCTTCGCCATCAGGGTCCGGCTCATGGCCGAGCGCAGGTACTGGGCGATCTGCTTGGCCGTTCCCTCGGCCGTTTTCAAGGCAATGTTGCCCGTGAACCCCTCGGTCACGACCACGTCGACCGTCCCCTTGCCGAGATCGTCGCCTTCGACGAAGCCCCGGTAGTCGAGGTGCGGAGGGTTCGATTCCTTCAAGATCCGGCTGGCTTCCTTCACAGCCTCGATCCCCTTGATCTCTTCCGTGCCCACATTGAGGAGCCCAACAGACGGGCGATCGAGGTCGAAGACGATGCGCGCCATGGCGGCCCCCATGATTGCCATGTCGACAAGATGCCCGGCATCCGCCCCGATGGTCGCGCCGACGTCGAGCACGATGCTCTCGCCCCGCATTGTCGGCCACATGCATGCAATTGCCGGGCGTTCGATATGCGCCATGGTCTTGAGGCATACCTTGGCGGTCGCCATCAGCGCCCCGGTATTGCCGGCCGAGACGGCCGCATCCGCCTCTCCGTCCCGGACGGCCTGGACGGCGCGCCACATGGACGACTTTCCTCGTCCCATCCGGATCGCCTGGCTGGGCTTCTCGTCCATCGCGATCGCGATCTCCGTATGGCGAAGCTCGGTGGCGTCCTTCAGCTTGGGATGAGCCTTCAGGAGAGGCGCAACAACTGTCTCATTTCCGAACATCAGGAAGCGAAGATCGGGATGGCGCTCCAAGGCCAAGGCTGCGCCTGGGATCACGACCGGGGGCCCGTGATCGCCCCCCATCGCGTCAAGCGAAATACGCACCGGCTTCGGCATGAACGATTGTTCTTTCTTTATAAGTCATTCAACAGGGGGCGGAAAATAGCGGTTTGCAGCCTCATCGCAACTGAATTCTGGATTGGCGACGTCAACCCGATCGATGCCCTGACCGCCACGGCCGCCAGTCCCTACTCCGGTCCCTTCAGCTTGTTCAAGGCGGCGAACGGGGAATCCTTCTCGTCCGCAGGATCCCGATAGCTGAAGTCAACGCCGGGCTTGCGAGGATAGGGGTCCAGCCCGAGGGCCAGGAACTCTGCGGTCAGCGCGCCAAGGTCGATCTGGCCGTTCACGATCTCGTCCGGCGGCTCATATTCGTTGATATCGGTCGGGGGCTCCGCCGGCATCCCCGAAGATTCGGCGAAGTCCACTTCGACCTCCTCCTCAATTGTCGAATCGAAGGGGTCGAGGGTCATCACGCAGATCTGCGTGATCGCAGCCCGGACCAGGCCCGTCACATGGATCCCCTTGGCGGACGCCTGGAGCTGGTAGTCTCCCGAGAGAGCCTGGATTCCGGGTAAGCCGAAATCCCGGGCCAGCGCGGCGCATTCCTCGGCGGTCGCCTCCACCTGCACGTCCTGCCCTCGGGGCGGGATCTTCATGACGTCGATGAGCCGCGACAAAGGCCCCACGGTGTCGGGTGTCATCAGGTTGCCTCCTTAAGCAAAGGTCTCGGGCTCCGGGAAGACGGGACCCGTCTTGAGGAGCGTGTCCAGGTCCAGCGCCCTCAGCCCCTGGTCGGCTGCAAGGGCATAACGCGCCAGGGGGGTGGCCGGTGCCTCGCTGCCGTATACGTTGCGCCCGAGGGCAACGGCCAGACCGGCCTCGTCGGACACATTCAGTGGCGCGTCATAGGCATGGGCGCGGCCGTAGAAGGACTCCGCGACCTTCTTCATCCGCTTCGGCACGACCGTGTCGCCGACGCCCATTTCCCGCAGGGACGCGTCCATGTCGCGGAAGAAGGCGTCCGTCAGGTCCTTGGCGACCTCGTCGGCCGGGGACGGGAGTGCGCGAAGGGCGCGCAGGATCATCACCATATGCAGCGACAGGGCTTCGAACCGCCCTTCGAGGGTATCCGGGACGCCAAGTGCCGCATAAAGCCCCGGGCTGCGCGATCCCGTCGCGATTCTCTTGTAGAGGGTCGCGATCATGGTTCGCCGGGGATCTTTGCCGAAGAGACTGACGATCACGGCTTTGCCCTTCCAAGCTTGTCAAAATCGTAACCTCGGGTTACGCCATCACGATCCGTAGGCGCAAGCTCATCCGCGCCGCATTCCTGGAAGAACCGTACGATGCGTCGATATCATACTCTTTTGGTACGCTTGGCTACTGCCACCGTACTCGCCTCGTCCCTGGCCGCCTGCACGGTGGGCGAAGAATTCCAGCGCGGCTATGTCGTGGATGAACGTGCCATCGCGTCGGTGAAGAAGGGAATGAGCGCCGATCAGGTCCTTCAGACCCTCGGATCGCCGTCGACGGTGTCCACGGTGGGCAATCGCAACTGGTATTATATCAGCCAGAAATCGCGCCGTACCCTGCAGTTCATGGGCGAGCAGGTGGTCGATCAGCAGGTCACCGCCGTCTATTTCGATCAGGGCCTGCGGGTCGAGCGTGTCGCCCTTTACGGCCTTCAGGACGGCAGGGTCTTCGACTTCATCAGCCGCACCACCCCGGCCGGCGGCGAAGAATCCAACTTCCTCGGCCAGATCTTCAAGGGCGTGGGCAACTTCAACCCATTCAGCTGATCGCACGGCTGCAAGCGAATTCAAGATGGCCGGGCTTTGCCCCGGCCATTTTCTTTGAGGGCGCGCTAAGAGAAAAGCCGCGGCGCAGGCCGCGGCTTTCCAAGGTCCCGCCTTGCCGTCCTCAAGAGTGCGCGAGGATCGCGAGGAGCAGCAGGGCGATGATGTTGGTGATCTTGATCGCCGGGTTCACGGCGGGCCCCGCCGTGTCCTTGTAGGGGTCGCCGACGGTGTCACCCGTGACGGAAGCCTTGTGAGCATCCGATCCCTTGTGATGGGTCGTGCCCGAGGCATCCGTGAAGCCGTCCTCGAACGACTTCTTGGCATTATCCCAGGCGCCGCCACCCGACGTCATCGAGATGGCGACGAACAGGCCCGTTACGATGACGCCGAGGAGCATGGCGCCCACGGCCGAGAAGGCCTCGGACTTGCCGGCGACCCAGTAGACCACGAAGTATGTCACGATCGGCGCCAGCACCGGCAGGAGCGACGGAACGATCATCTCCTTGATGGCGGCGCGGGTCAGCATGTCGACGGCGCGGCCGTAATCGGGGCGGTCGGTCCCGGCCATGATCCCTGGCCGCTCCCGGAACTGGCGGCGCACTTCCTCCACCACCGCCCCTGCTGCCCGGCCGACTGCCGTCATGGCAATGCCGCCGAACAGGAACGGGATGAGGCCGCCGAACAGGAGACCTACCACCACGTAAGGGTTCGTCAGGGAAAAGTTTGGCGCGACGCCCTGAAAATAGGGGTACTGTGCCGCGTTCTGCGTGAAGTAGTTCAGGTCCGAGGTATAGGCGGCGAACAGCACCAAGGCGCCAAGACCGGCAGATCCGATGGCATAACCCTTCGTCACGGCCTTCGTGGTGTTGCCGACCGCATCGAGAGCGTCCGTGGACTTGCGGACCTCCTTCGGCAGGCCTGCCATTTCGGCGATGCCGCCGGCATTGTCCGTCACCGGGCCGAAGGCATCGAGGGCGACGATCATTCCGGCGAGGGCCAGCATGGCCGTGACCGCGATGGCGATGCCGAAGAGACCCGCGAGCTTGAAGGCCACGATGATGCCGGCAATGATCGCGATAGTCGGAAGCGCCGTGGACTCGAGGGACACGGCAAGGCCTTGGATCACGTTCGTCCCGTGCCCAGTCACCGACGACTGGGCGATGGACCTCACGGGACGGAAGCCGACACCTGTGTAGTACTCGGTGATCACCACGATGAGCGCCGTCACGGCCAGACCGACGATCGCACACCAGAACAGGGCCTGGCCGGTGAAGTTGGCCCCGGCAATCGGACCGAAACCGATCATCTGCCAGGTCACGGCGGCGATCGCCGCGGCCGACAGGATGCCGGTCGCGATGAGCCCCTTGTAGAGGGCCCCCATGATCGACTCGTTCTGGCCGAGCTTCACGAAGAAGGTGCCGATGATCGAGGTGACGATGCAGGCCGCCCCGATGGCCATCGGATACAACAGCATGGTGTCGAGAGCCGGCTGGCCGGCGAAGAAGATCGCCGCCAGAACCATGGTGGCAACCACGGTGACCGCATAGGTCTCGAACAGGTCGGCCGCCATGCCGGCGCAGTCGCCGACGTTGTCGCCGACGTTGTCGGCGATGGTCGCCGGATTGCGCGGATCATCCTCCGGAATGCCGGCCTCGACCTTGCCCACGAGATCGCCGCCCACGTCGGCACCCTTGGTGAAGATACCGCCCCCAAGACGGGCGAAGATCGAGATCAGGGAGGCGCCGAAGCCGAGCGCCACGAGGCTGTCGATGACCACGCGGTCGGAGGGATTCAGGCCCGCGACCCGGGTGAGATAGCCGTAGTACAGCGCCACGCCCAGGAGCGCGAGGCCGGCCACCAGCATGCCGGTGACGGCGCCGGCCTTGAAGGCGACGTCGAGGCCGCCGCCCAGGGACTGTGTGGCAGCCTGAGCCGTGCGGACGTTGGACCGCACCGACACGTTCATGCCGATGAAGCCTGCGGCCCCGGACAGGATGGCCCCGATGGCGAACCCGATGGCAACGCGAATACCCAGAAGATAGGCGATGATGACGAACAGGACGACGCCGACGATCGCAATCGTGAAATACTGCCTGCGGAGATAGGCTTTCGCGCCCTCGGCAATCGCCCCGGCGATTTCCTGCATGCGCTGAGAACCGGCGTCCCGCTTCATCACATCGCTAATGGCCCAGAAGCCATAGGCGATCGAAAGAAGGCCGCCCAAGATAATTAGGGTGAGTGCCATCATGCCATCCTTGTTATGGGAAAGCAGAAAGCCGCTCCTCAAGGCCCGTTTCCTGGCCTTGACCGGCCCCTACCCCCAGCGAACGTTATATTTGGTGGCAAAAAACCGGGCAGTCCGCAACGATCCTGCGGGCGCAACTCACAGGAAGGCCTTTATACTTTAAGCGGGTGCGATGGCCTTCGTCTTCTGCTGCCAAGCTAGCAGAAGTAGTGCGACGGCGACCGGTGGGAAGACCAGCCAGTTGACGCTCTCCCAGCCACCGGCGCTCAAAAGCTTACCCGACGAGAAGGATGCGGCGGCCACAGATCCGAAGATGAGGAAGTCGTTGGCGGCCTGGACCTTGGCGCGCTCCTCCGGCCGGTAGCAATCCGTCACCATGGCGGTCGCGCCGATGAAGCCGAAATTCCATCCAAGTCCGAGGAGGATGAGCGCCGTCCAGAAATGTGGAACCCCGATCCCGGACAAGCCGATGAGGGCCGAGAGAGCGATGAGCACCAGACCCACGGCCGTCACCGGCCGCTTCCCGAACCGGGCGATCAGGCGGCCCGTGAAGAAGCTCGGCCCGAACATGGCCAGGATATGCCACTGGATGCCGAGTGCAGCGACCCCAACGGAATGTCCGCAACCGATCATCGCCAGGGGGGCGGCCGTCATGACGAAGGTCATGAGGCTATAGGAGACGAGCCCCGTCACCGCCGCCACGATGAACCGGGGCTGCCGCACGATCTCGATCAGGGGCCGGCCGGCAGCCTTCGTGGACGTCACGCCGACCGGCGCCGGTCGCAGGAACGAGACCACGACCATCGACAACAGGGCGAGGGTTGCCTGCGCCAGAAAGGCTCCCGCGAACGGAGCGGCCTGGACGGCGTCCCGGGTCCAGATCACCGTCTGTGGGCCGATCACCCCGGCCGCGAGGCCGCCCGTCATGACCCAGGAGATAGCTTTCGGCTTGAATCTCTCCGTGGCTGCATCCGTCGCGGCGAAGCGGTAGCTCTGGTTGAAGGAGCCGTAGCTGCCGATGATCAGGGTCCCGAGGCAGAACAGGACGAAGCTGAACGAGGCGATGCCGAAGGCCGCCAGGCAGCCGCCGGCCACCCCGGTGCCCGCCCCGACGATGTATCCGATGCGCCGTCCTGCCTTTCGCATCAGCATGGCGGCCGGAATGGTGCCCAGGGCCAGGCCGAGATTGAGAAGGCTCACGGGGAGCGTGGCCAGATCCCTGTTCCATGCAAGCGACTGACCGACCAGTCCGCCAAGGGACACGACGATGGCCGGACTCGAGCCACCAAGCGCCATTGCGACGGCCAGAACCACCGCGTTGTGTTTCGCGACGGCATCGCTGGATGATGTCTGGAAGGAAGTATCAGAAATGCTGGTAGGAGCCGACATCGTAGCGTCTTTCGAGACCGTTCATCCGAAAGACCGGCCGATCATGTCCGGAGACGACTCGGCCGATGACGGACAGGGACAGGCCGACCCTATCGGCCTCTTTCCGGAGAGTGTCGAGATTCTTTTCCGGGACGGTGCAGAGAATCTCGTAGTCGTCCCCGCCCGTCACGGCGAGGTCCAGCAGATCGGGTAATGTCTCGACGGCCTTCGCGGCCGCCGGCGAGAGCGGCACCCGGTCCAGGTCGACCAGGGCGCTGACGCCGCTCGCCTGCATCATCTTGGCGAGATCGCCCGCAAGGCCGTCGGACAGGTCCATGGCGGCGCCGGCATGATCGCGGAGGGCTGTCGCCAGGGCATGGCGGGGCTGGGGGTGGAGATAGCGGTCGGCCAGATGGGCTCTCTCGTCCGGCGTCAGCGCTGCGGCCCAGGCCGGGTCGGCCCGGAGCTTCAGGCCGAGCGCCGCGTCGCCGATGGTGCCGGTCACGCAGACCAGGTCGCCGGCCCTGGCCGTCGTGCGCAGCACCATGCGACCGGACGGGACCTGCCCGACGGCCGTGACCGACAGGGTCAGCGGCCCCCTGGTCTTGACCGTGTCGCCGCCGAGGAGCGGACAGCCGAAATCGCGGGACGCCTCCGCGAGGCCGGCCGCGAAGGCGGCGAGCCAGCTCTCGGTCCAGTCGCCGGGGAGAGCGAGACTCAGCAGGAACCCGGCGGGGTCGGCCCCCTTGGCGGCGAGATCCGACACGTTGACGCCGAGCGCCTTGCGGGCGATGGAGCCCGGCGCGTCTTCGGGCAGGAAATGCACGCGCTCCACGAGCGCATCGACCGTGAGGACGAGATCGTGGCCAGGCCCGGGCGTCAGGCGAGCGGCGTCGTCCGTGAGGCCAAGGCCGCCCTCGCCGGCCATGGGGGCGAAGAAGCGGGCGATCAGGCTGTCTTCCGAGGGGCGGCCGTTCGAACCCATCACGCAGCTGCCCTCGCCCGCATCGTGCTAGCGCTTGCCCTGCCCGGCCGCCTTCTTCTCGAGCTCGCCCGGACGGACGTCGCGGGCGACCTTGTCGAGCACGGCGTTCACGAGGCCCGGCTCGTCCTCGCCGTAGAAGCCGTGGGTCACGTCCACGTATTCGGTGATGACCACGCGGGCCGGGACGTCCTTGCGGAACATCAGCTCGTAGCCGCCGGCGCGCAGGATGGCGCGCAGCACCGCCTCGACCCGCTTCAAGGGCCAGTCGGTCGCAAGCGCGTTGTCGATCTTCACGTCGATCTCGCGCTGGTTCTTGACCACGCCCGAGAGGATGTCACGGAAGAACGTGTTGTCGGAGGGCTGGAATTCGATACCCTCGACCTCGCGGCCGATCCAGAAGGTTTCGAACTCGGCAAGCGCGTCCAGCACGGTCTTGCCCGACACGTCCATCTGATAGAGAGCCTGGACGGCAGCGAGGCGAGCGGCCGAGCGCTCTGCTGGCTTCGTCATGATCAGGCCTCCAATGTCTTCTTGATGCGCAGGACGGCCAGAGCCGCGTCCACCGCTCCACCGCCCTTATTCAATTCATTCACGCTCGCCCGGGTCCAGGCCTGCTGATCATTCTCGACCGTCAGGATGCCGTTGGCCAGGGGAATGCGGCGCTCGACGGAGAGATCCATCAGGGCGCGGGCGCTCTCGCCCGCCACGATGTCGTAATGACCCGTCTCGCCGCGGATCACGCAGCCCAGCGCCACGGCGGCGTCGTAGGGCCGGCCGGCCCTCTCAGCGGCGTCGAGGGCGATCGCGATGGTGGCCGGGATCTCAAGGGCGCCGTCAAGAGTCAGCACGTCCATACTGGCCTGCGCGGCCTCGACGGCGCCCTTCGCGCCCCGCAGGAGCTCGTCGGCGATGTCGTCGTAGAAGCGGGCCTCCACGACCAGGATGCGGGCGCCGGGAACCGGCGGACGGGGGCTTTTGGGCTTGTCGGATGGGGCGACCATGGCGGACTCTGCAAAGATCTTTCGTGAACAGCCTGAGGAGGGCTGGAAATTGGACCGTCTCGTCATCACCGGCCTTGTGCCGGTGATCCCGATGAAGAACGGCGTCGCGCTCCACGCGATCGGGATGGCCGGGACAAGCCCGGCCATGACGTGGGAAGCGATGGCGCCCGGCGCCCTTCACTCAAGAGGGAAACGTTGAACGTCCCTACTCCGCCCGGCGCGCATCCGCAAGCCGGGCCGCGTAGCGGGCCATGAGATCGACCTCGAGGTTGAGCCTGTCGCCGACCTGCCGGTCGCCCCAGGTGGTGACCGCCAGCGTGTGCGGAATGATCAACACGGAGAACAGGTCGTCGCTGACGGAGTTCACGGTGAGCGACGTGCCGTCGAGGCAGACGGAGCCCTTCTCGGCGATGAACGGGGCGAGCCCATGGGGCGCCTTGATGGTGAAGCGCGCCGTCGGGCCCCACGGGTCGTCGCCGGCGGTGATCGCCTCCTTGGCCACGATGGTGGCGATGCCGTCCACGTGCCCTGTCACGATATGGCCGCCGAGCTCGTCGCCGATCTTCAGGGAACGCTCCAGGTTGACCCGGGTGCCGGCTTCCCAGGCCCCCACGGTGGTGCGCTCCAGGGTTTCGGCCGCGGCATCCACGTCGAACCAGCAGCCGCCCTCCCGCGGGCCGAAAGCCACGACGGTCAGGCACGGCCCGCCGCACGCGATCGAAGCGCCGAGCGCGATCGTGGCGGGGTCGTAGGACGCATGGATCCGCAGGCGCTTCAGGGTTCCTTGGGATCCCTCGGCGGTTGCGATCTCACCGACATCGGTGACGATACCCGTGAACATCAGGGTCTCTCCCAGAACATGAAAAGGTCGGGGCCGATCTGCTCCTCGGCCCAGGGGTTCAAGAAATCCATCCGGTCCTGAAGGGCCGGGCCGAGGGCCGGCACGTCGCCCTGCCCCCGTGCCGAGCGGCCGGTGATCAGGACCAGCTCGTCGACGAGGTCGGACCTGGCCAGCGCATCCGCCAGGTCCGGTCCGCCCTCGCAGAACACGCCCGTCAGGCCCCGCGTGCCGAGGAGCTGCAGGGCCTCGGGCAGGTGGACGCGGCCGTTCGCGTCGGACGAGACGCGCAGGATCTCGACGCCGCGCGCTGCCAGCGCCCGCTCCGGCTCCACCGGCGCGTCGACGGTGGTGACGATCCAGGTCGGAATCATCCCGGCGCCGGCCACGAGGCGGGCGGTCGGCGGCGTGCGCAGGCGGGAATCGACCACGATTCGCACCGGCGAGCGGCCCTCCAGGCCCGGCAGGCGCACATTCAGCAGCGGATCGTCGGCCAGAACCGTCCCGACCCCGACCATGATGGCGTCCGCGTGAGCGCGCATCAGGTGCACCCGGCCGTTGGCCGCCTCGCCGGTGAGCATCAGCCGCGGGCCGCGGCGCGCGCCGGCAAAGCCCTCGGTGCTGCGGGCGAGCTTCACCGTGACGGCCGGGCGGCCCCTGGTCACGCGGGTGATGTGCCCGCCATGGAGCCGCGCGCCCTCGGGCGCGAGACAGCCGGTCGACAGGGGAATCCCGGCGCGGCCGAAGCGCTCCGGACCCTGCCCGGCCGCGAAGGGGCTCGGATCCGGCACGCTCACCACCAGCCGGCCGATGCCCGCCGCCACGATGAGGTCGCTGCAGGAGGGGCCGTGGCTGTGGCTGCTGCGGGCCGCGCAGGGCTCCAGGGTCACGTAGAGGGTGGCGCCGCGGGCCCGCTCGCCGGCCGCTTCGAGGGCGATGCGCTCCGCATGGGGCCGGCCGCCGGCCTGGGTGACGCCCTGAGCCAGGATCATGGGAGAATCGCCGCTTTCGTCGACCAGCACGGCGCCTACCGACGGGTTCGGCCAGGTCAGCCCGAGGTGGCGCCCGCCCAGGGCGATCGCCAGGCGCATGAAGTGCTCGTCGCGCAGAATCCGGTCAGGGGACGGCCGCTCGGCCCCGGCGGGGGTCATGGCTCGCTCGGCGCACGCTTCTTCTTGGGCGGAGGCGGCAGGTCGTCCTCGCCTTCCGCCAGCTTGCCGAGGATCTCCTCGAAATCCTTGGCCTCGCGAAAATTCTTGTACACGGAGGCGAAGCGCACATAGGCCACGTCGTCGAGGCCCTTCAGGCCCTCCATGACGAGCTCGCCCACGGTCTCGCTCGGCACCTCGCCGTCGCTCATGCTCTCGAGCTGGCGCACGATGCCGTTGATCATCCGCTCGACCCGCTCCGGATCGACGGGCCGCTTGCGCAGCGCCACCTCGACGGATTGCTGGAGCTTGTCCCGGTCGAACGGCACCCGCCTCCCTGAGCGCTTCAGCACCGTCAGCTCGCGCAGCTGCACGCGCTCGAAGGTCGTGAAGCGGCCGCCGCAATCCGGGCAGATGCGGCGACGGCGGATGGACGAGGAATCGTCCGTGGGGCGGGAATCCTTCACCTGGGTGTCCAGGCTCCCGCAATAGGGGCAGCGCATCAGCCTTCTATCCGAAATTCGAAGTCAGGGATCTTCTGGACAATCCACTTCGTCATGGCCGGGCCCGTCCCGGCCATCCCGATATGGTGAAGCGCAGCGCTCTTCGCACCGGCATCACCGGAACAAGCTCGGTGATGCCGTGGAAGGAAGCATCCGGCCGCGCTCCGATGGCCCGATCACGCGTAGATCGGGAACCGGCGGGTCAGCTCGTGGACGCGGTGCTTGACCGATTCCTCGACCGCCGCGTTGGCCTCGTCCCCATGGGCGGCGAGCCCGTCCAGGGTCTCGACGATCAGCTCGCCCACCTTCCTGAACTCGGCCACGCCGAAGCCGCGCGAGGTGGCGGCCGGCGTCCCCAGGCGGATGCCCGAGGTGACCATCGGCTTCTCGGGGTCGAAGGGCACGCCGTTCTTGTTGCAGGTGATGTGGGCGCGGCCGAGCGCCGCTTCGGCCGCCTTGCCCGTGAGCGTCTTGGGGCGCAGGTCGACCAGCATCAGGTGGTTGTCCGTGCCGCCCGCCACGATGGCGTAGCCGCCCGCGAGCATCGTGTCGGCCAGCACCTTGGCGTTGTCGACCACGGAGCGG